>QMZJ01000046.1 GCA_003663115.1 Candidatus Altarchaeales archaeon
CCGAGTTTGTGGATCACTTCGCGAGGGTGCGGCCGGAATTTAATCCGGGAAGAAAGCCGAGAGAGATAACGGATTATTAGAGAGCAGGTAAAACAATAGATCTGCCTGTAGGCACAAATTACCCATAAGTTACGTGGAACATTCGGAGTACTATATATCACAGGGGGCCAAAAAGACATCTAAAAACCTTGTTATTCAGAAGATAAGCTCGATAGATACTCGAAATTCTTGATTAAGCCCGGAGTGAGCTTTTTAAAAAACCACTATATTTTTAAAGCACGACGTCAAATAACTAATTCCCTCAAGAGGGTCTATTATCCTGTGAATCTACAAAACTTTACCTGGGTGGTTACTGAGACAAGGGCATCTATCTCAAAATGCCCCATATAAAATCCCCGAGATTCAGACTCGATGGAATAAAAAAAAGCGACAGAGAGCTTCTCGAATATCTCAGATTGGAGTTCAGAAGAGTTTATAACCACTATCTCAGGATCATAAGGGAGACCGGAATTCTCTCGAAAATCAGATTAGAGAAAAAGACGACCATTACCGCTAAAAGAAGGAACGTAAGCTATCCAATAAGGAGCGAACTTCTCGCAAATACGAGACAGTGTGCAAGGGACAAGGCCGTTGAGTGCGTAAAACTTTATCACTCTCTGAGAGAGAGGAACATAAAGACAGATTTCCCGGAATTCATGTATGAAACAATAAATCCAAGGCTGAACTGGAGGGATGGATATAGAATAAATCCAGACAAGAGCGTTAGGATCTCTGTAAAAAAAGACAAATTGGTTCATGCAAAACTTGATGGCTCTCGGGATGACCTCGAGATAATTGATAAAGCATTCAACAATGCATATAAATTCAATTCTGCCGAGATCGTTAAGGAGGGAGATGATTACTTCATCTGTGTTAATTTAACCCCAAATCAAGAATGTTTGCAATGAGAGAGATTCGAAGGTACAAAAGAAGTGTAAAGAGAAATATTCGATACAGAGATAATCTGAAAACCGCCTCGGAATTCTTCCATTGTCTCGGCCGTGCCTATCAGAAGGGTGGAAACTGTAAAGATGCGATAAACAGTTACAGGATGGCCATCCAACTGAATCCTGAGAATTACAGGGCATATATAGGTCTCGGGGACATTCTCTACGAACTGGGGGATGTTAATGGCGCGATAAGGAGCTTTAGGAAGGCAATTAAGCTCAATCCGAGGGAGGCTAAATTCTACATAGCCCTGAGCAGGGCATTGAAGGAGATCGGTGATCTGGATGGCGCCATAAATGCCTATAATCGAGCTATCGAGCTAAACCCAGAAATTAATGGGAATGGTAAATTGCGCAGGGAATTAGAGAGGGATGTAAAGAATTCAAGAGAGGTAGAGAGAGATGAAAGGAAATCCCTCTACGACATAGATGGCGGCGCCGACAGAGAGAGATTTCCGGATCAACCAATCTACGATCGAGAGGTTCTGAAAGACCTGAAGGGTCTCAGAAAATTGATGATCCGGGCGATAGAAAAGTTGATTGAAAAAGGTTTGGTGGAGGACATCGTCCAGGATGTGAGCCACATCCACATCTGCTTTGAGTATGAATGGGGAGACAACTACATGAAGGGTTGGAAGGAGATGCTGAAAAGGAAAAGGGGTACATTCCTGTTCCATCTCTACGAACTGGACGAATTAAATCCAAATGCTGAGAACAGAAACGTGAGGATAGATTTTAACAAGAAGACCGTCTCCGAGCCGGAGATTCTCCATATAAGGGATTCTGCTGGCGAATTACTTGAGGCAGTTCCTCCTGGAGAGATAGGTCTCGCCGAACCGGAGGGATTCACCGCTTACATAACATACGGAAATAAATACTTCCTGAATAAACAGAGATTTGATATTGTGTGGGCCGAATCGTACTTCGCAGATAGGAGACAGATAGAGAAGATAGAGAAATTTAAAAGGGACATTGAGAGGAATCCTGAGGATTCCAGGCTATATTACAAACTTGGAAGGATTCATCACGAGATAAATGCCTACACCGATGCGATAAGATACCTTGAGAAGGCAATCGAATTAGATCCTGAAAACCCAGAGTTTCACTTCTCCCTCGGAAATGTCCTCTTCGATGAGGGAGATTATCGTGGGGCAATAAAAAACTACGAGAAAGCCCTCAGATTACTCGAGGAATCTGTGAAGAAAGCGGAGGAGAAACCAGTCTTAAGCCTGAGTGATGATGTAACGCTGGTTAACATGAAGCATATGGCGGACATCAGATTGAAGATCCATGACGCTATTGTCAGTCAGAGGTCGAGTGCCACGGGGCGCTTAAAGGAAATCGTTGGGGAGGCAAGAGCCGATTACGGGAGGGTTATAGAAAGGGGAGAGGGAAGAGAGTTAAGGGTATTAGAGAGGGCGAGAGAAGAATACGATAGATTACTGGAAAAGTATCTTGGAAGGAACTTCAGGCAGATGTCCGCCGAGCAGATAGAGAGGATGATCCTTAGAGAGCCCATGCCCAAGGCAAAGAGAGAGAGGGTGCATAAGGTAATAAGGGATGCGCTGATCAAGAGAAATATATGTGATATAGAACTCGCCATGATCGCGAATGGGAGACCCATGACCACAAGCGAGATTCTCGAATTTGCCAGACGCGTCGATCATAATCTCGCAGATCCACGGAGCAATAAACTATTCGTGGATTCTTTTGTAATAGCCAGTGAGATGCTTCTGGGTTCTGCTGTGCTCGGTTATAATGCACTGAAGGGAATTAACCTGAAGGATGCAGCCGCGAAGGTTTATATCTCATCCAGGGCACTTTACGAGGGGAGAATTAAAGGAAAACCTGAGGAACCAATCCGTAAAATTGGGACTGAGATTCCTCCGGGGGACGTCTGGAGACATAGAGAAAGAGCGATTAAAAATGCAAATAAAGAACTAAACACCGAACTGGAGGCGAAGCTCGCAGAGCGTAGATACGGAAAGGATATTAGAGAGATTATAGAGGCGGGCAGGGAAGCGGGTTTAGATGAAGCGACTATAGAAAGAATAAGGCGTAACTATTACAGAGAGTTATTGGAGGGGGGCGAGGGCACAGACTGGGAATTGATGCGAGACTATGTGGGAGAGGTTACACCGACTGAAGACCAGATAGTAGAATTCATGAGGAAAGAGGGATACTCCGACGTAGAAATTGCACGTTCTTTTGAATATATTAGGAGGAGTTATGAGAGAGCAGAGGATGTCAGCGTAGAAAGACGGGAGAAAATATCGGAATTCAAGAGAGCTGCCAGAAGATATGTAGATAACTTCGACGAAGAGTTCAATAGGGAGATTAGGAAACGATTGGATGAGGGTAAACATATAAATGAGGCGATAGACGAAGCCATTCTGGAATTCAAGGGAAGGAAGGAGATCATAGAGGAGATAGACAGGCGCCTGAAAACAGCCAAGGGAGGAGAGAGAAGGATCCTGAAGGCCGATAAAAAGCTTCTTAAAGTGGGTGTAGTGGAGAGGCTTAAAAAAAGATTTGGGGTGCCGAGGACCACCAAGGTATCAATACCTACCACGCGGAAGGGAAGAGAGGTGAGGTTTCCCGTCAGGAGAGAGTTAAAACAGCTTGGCAAACTCAGGGGCCTGGAAGTTAATGGTGAAAAAATCAGTGAGGAGGAAATAAGAAAGGCTGCCCAGTTCCTCAGAGATATGAGAATCGGTGTCAGAGAGGAATTGAGAGACCTGCGCAAGGTAGGTAGAGAATTTAAAGAAACCCGCAAGGCATTTAACTATGAAGGAATAAGAAGGGAGTTTGAAAGGGCCATATCTGAGAGCGGTATTAGGTTAAGCGAGGAAGAGAGGAATGCCGTAATCGAAAAGCTGACCAGGGAGCGAGTAAGTAGGGAAATACGAGAGGCGCTGAACGACCTTGGTGTTAGGTCAGAGGTCTTAAGGGATACCAGAGAAAATCGAAGGAGGCTTAGGAGGGACATAGAGAAGGGCAGGAAACCAAAGTATGAGGTGTTTGTAGATGAAGAGGCCCTGAGAAAAACCCTTAGAGAAAGGGGTTTGACTGATGAACAGATTGAAGGAGAGATAGCTAAGAGGGAGGTTTTGGCGAGAGAGCTTAATAGATTCTTTAGAAATTACGAAGGAACATTAACGAAGCTTTCAAGGAGGGGTGGCCCCGTTAAAAATAGAATACTACGGAGGATACTAAGGGATGAAGCAGATGCCTTCAGACTATGGCGGAGTCAGCCGGATGCCATTAGAAAATTCCTTGCGAATCCCGCCGCAGGTTTTGAGGTACCAACTGGTGTGGGTAAAACATCGGTAGTATCGCCCAGTTCAGATATTATATCTCATAAATTATTCGGTACGAAATCAACCAGATTTACACAGCTATCAAATGAAAGTGCTGTTAATCGGGCATATGAAGCAAACAGGATAATATATGAAAAGTTCGGCTTGAAGCTGGATAGGATAAGGTCCATCTACGAAGAACGAAATCCCGAGGTTTTGCTCGACAGAATTAAAAAAGCCGATGTGGTCTATTTCGAGAGAAGCTTTGGGCCATTTTCCTATCTGTCTGCCGAGGAGGGTCTTCCACAATATAGGGAGACCTACGCAAAGATCTATGAGGCCGTTTCTAGTGATATACACCTTTCAATCGATGAGATGCATGAACTTTTTGGGAACATCGGTTATATTGTCTCGGTGGAGGGTATTGGTAAGGTCCCGATAGGCAGGGAGTTCTTTGCTGCAGGAGAGATCTTCGATGAGTTCATTATGGAGTACAATGCGAGGAAAGGTTGGAGTATATACGAGGAAGGTAAAAATATAGAGATCCAGACTAAGGGTAAAACTCCGATAAAACCCATCTACAAGGAGGAGATAAGGAGAGAATTCTTGGAATGGCTCAAGAAAAAGGATTTTGAATATTTCAGGGAGAGGGGACTTATAACAGATAAAGAATCGTTTAATGAATTCAGGAGTGAATTGAATAAAGGTTTCGCTGAATTCTACAAATCCAGAAACCTGAGGAGCAGATTTCTGCGCGATGCCATGAATCAGAGGGCGAGGGTTCTAGCAAAACAGGTTCAGGGGAAAGATTTCGGCAGCATCGAGGGCGTGAAGGGAGCGAAACCCTATGTTAATTTTGAAGGTCAGGAGAACATGCAGTTCAGTGTTGCAGGCATGGCGGTTGCAGTCGAAATCGTCAATGCACGGCTTGAAAATCCACATGCTCTAAAGCCCTATAAGCTCGGGGAACATATGAGTATCAGCTCTGGCTCTCTGATGACGACGCAGGCCAGATACATAAATGACATACGCTTGAAGGGTGGTACAATAACAGGGTATACCGGAACATTATCGGGGGTTAAAAGGGCGGCTGAATTATCATTCGGAATAGAGGTTGAAACTATAGAAAACGTGTGGGAGCCCTATATCAAAAAGAGGTTGTTCGGCACAAGAGAAAAAATCGATTTGAAAGAAAAAAATGTCCCCAGGAGGTTGAGGAAGATTTTTGAAGAGATGGGGAGACCGCTTTCTGAAAATGCAATAATCGAGGAGGTTGAAGGTGGTTGGAGGATAATTGATAGAGAATCAAGAATTGACGATAAATTTAAAAAAGGGTATATAAGAAGGATTGATAAAGAAAACTACTATTTTATCGAAAAAAAGGGTGAGGAGTTAATCGTATATGAAACAAGTAAAAAGACCCCATTAACACAGGAGGAGCTGAGGGCTATAAAGGATGTAAAAGAAGCCTTTAAGTTAAGGGAGGGTGAGGAAATTCCGACAGGAATCGTAGGCGTCTGGGTGACAGAGGCTCCACATGAGGCAGAGCTCCTGGAACACTCCAGAGAAGTGGCACAGAAGCTTCGTAAAAGACTTATTCTCGAAAAGGTTAGTGGTGAGCGTGGTAAAGGCACATATATGGTCTATGATAGAGAAGGTAATGTCCTCTATGAGATAAAATCAACGGAAATTGACAAATTGAACAAACTCCTGGCGGGGGAAGAGGTCACAATAGAAGTCGATGGACGAAAGATAACCCTTGAGGGCACAAAAGAGAATTTTCTCGTCCTTTCGAGAAAATCCGCCACAGCGTTCGATGTAAAGGTTCCGGAGGGCTATGAATTCTGGGATGTCTTGGATGTCAAAACCCCAGAACATAGAGCCATTCAGGGGTTTGGTCGTGATCGTGGTATCTGGAATGGTAAAGAATACGGCTTCGGCCATAAGAGAAAGACGTGGATAATCGGAGCAGAGGAGGGGATTACAGTAGACCAGCTTATAAAGATGTTACGAGAGAATGAGACCCTGTTCAGTAAAAATGCCAACTTCGACGCCATAATAAAATCCCTCGAACATGCCGGTAAGAAGCCTTTTGCGAATATGAGGGATCTCGCAACCAATGAGAGATTGAGGGAGATACTGAAAAAGGAGCTGATAGAATACTCAAAGGAGATTAATCTCGACGACTGGATGGGGGAATCGAAACCAGAAACACCAGAGGAGGTTATAAACAGGAATCTGGATAGAATTTCAAGGTATCTTGAAAGAAGAAGCTCTGAGCTGCTTGCCGATGAAGAATTTATGGAACTCGTCAGGAAGGATCCGAGAGGGGGCGAGATTCTCAAAATCTTGGAGGAAACACGGGGTGTGAGGAGCAGGCTCATGAAGGGCAAAAAGAATGTGGAGGTCAAATTTGCTGAGAGTGAAGGTAAGGTTACTAAGTCATTGCCCAACGCGGATAACCTCGAAGAATGGTGCGAGCTATTTGAAAAATATGTGACGAGGGATAGCCTTCCCGAGTGGGCAGATTACCACTGGTCACCACGTGTTGACGTTATAGAGGATATGGCCCTACCAGAGTCGGTGAGGGTAGTAAGGGAAACCTCGGCAGAAATACCCGACAGAGTAGACAGGGTTATTGAAAACCTGAGAAGGGTCGGTGCTGAAATTCCGGAAGAGGTTAATTCAAATAAATTAAGGGATTTGAAGGGGAGAGTTGAGAGAGTAGTGAAACAGGTGGAGGAAAGAAGACTACACTATTACGTGCATCTGCTCGGTGAGGAGACAGATGACTATGAAAGGGAGGTTGAAAAACTCAGGGGGATTTTTGAGGAACAGATCAAGGAGCTGAGATCAAGAAATGATCTGGAAGGTACCAGCGTCGAAATTCTCACTAAGCTCGGTGAAGGGGTAAGCCGTGAGGACAGGACCCAATACATAAGTGGTTTAAAAGGCAGCGAGCTTATGGCTCTTGAAAATGCGATTCGAGATTCTGAGAAAATTGGCTTTGGCGGTATAGCGGCGGTTACTGCTCTAAGAAGGTTCACAGTGGCTAAAAGGAACTATGAGAACAACCCGAATGGAACAACCCAGAGAGAATTAGAATCTGCAATTAACGAGCTGAATACGAAACTCGAAGATACAGAAAATATGAGGGAGATGCGTGAATGGACTCAGAGCATTCAGGAAAATGTCGAAAAGAATTCCGAGATACTCTCTGAGATAGAGAGGGATATGGATCTGATCGCCAGCACCGAGTCCGATCTGAAAAAACACGCCAATGTGATCAATGAGTGCGTCATTCTGCTTGGATTTGAAAACCCAGATGAAAGCCTAAAATCACTCAATGAATTCATAGAAAAAAATAATAGAGAGTTAAGCGAATTTAAAAAGGAAACGATAGGTATTGATAGAGAGATCGATGAAACAAGGAAAAGGATTGAAGAGATTAGGAGGAAGAAAGGATCCGGCGAGGAGTTGAGAAGACTGGAGTTCACATTACGGGAACTTGAAGCCAAAAGAGAGAAGAGGGAGATACTGAAGAGAAGGCACGAGGAGCTTAATGCTCGAAGATGGGAGCTAGAGTACATAAGGGGGAGAAGGGAGTTAGATAGAATATTTGAGGGCAGGAGGATTCGGGTATTGGAAGAACTCGAACCGGGCGTTGAGGCTGAGATAAGGGGAGACATTGAAGAAAAAATAGAAAGGTCTCTCAGTATGCTGAGAGGGACTTTTAGGGGTAAAAGAGCTGGAACACTGCCAGAGAGAATAAAATTGATAGTACTCGACGAAGAGGAAACCCCGATTGGCGCTAGAATTGTGGATGGGGAACATCGCATCGAGGTAACTAAGGATTTCATTCGATGTTACAAGCAATTTAAAGATATTAACAGAGAAGAATACGATAAAACACTCGAAGCAGTTATCCAGCACGAGGTGGGACACCTGTTTGGTATCAAGTATAATATGATACGTGATGCAATAGAATTTAGAGGTAAAAGTGAAGAGCAGATAAGGGAGATCGGGAAGAAACTTGGTGTTGATACTACAAGTTTGTCGATCGAGGAGATCAAGGATGAGATAGTAATAAGGACCGCGGAGAGACTTCACATAGATACTAAGAAATACTATGATGAAGCCACCGGGAGATATGATATAGATAAGATAAGGGTAGATTTAAGGGACCATCTCTGGGATTCTCAAGCCGATATTCAGGCTCTGGATAATTTCTATGACAAAGAGAGTTATATAGAATTCGCCGCTCGTTTAGCAGTTGGCTCTTCTCTTGTTAGTAGTTTTGTTAGTGGGAGATTTGAGGAGGCAACCCTCCCAACGGGCATACAATACTTCAGAGACAATTTTCTGCCTGTCAAGGACGAGGTTCTCTGGAAGGCAGCTGAGAGAAACATAGAGATCAATAAGAAGTTGCGTGAAGACCTATCAAGGGCCATAGGTGAGGGGAGGATAAGACTGGTAGAAACCCCAGTGATAACCCCGGAGGAGATTGAAAAAAACATCACAGAACTCAAGAGGAGGGCTCTGCGGGTTCCCGAGGAACAGAGAGAGACCCTGAGAACACTGGAGGAACCAGTTTCTAA
>QMZJ01000047.1 GCA_003663115.1 Candidatus Altarchaeales archaeon
ACATTATATTGTCTAATCAAAAACCCGATTTATTTTTATGTAATACAAATTTTATAGGTCACAAATGGCTGAGAAGAAAACAAAAAAGAGAAGGAAAGTCAAAAAGGAGAAGCCCAAGAAAGAGGAGGAGAAACCCAAGAAAGAACCAATGAAAGAGGAGGAGAAACCCAAGGAATTTGAGATCAAGTTGTCACTGCCCTCAACAAATTTCGTGGTGATCGCTATCCTGTTTTTTGCTGTCGGGTTTCTTGTCTCAGACGCCATGGACATAAACCTTATCGGTGGGATGCCCACAGGGAACGTAGTAAATCCTGCCGTTACAACAACTACGAATCCATCTGCCACTACAACTACCTTATCTTCTAAACAACTGAATGTCATAGTACTGAATGATAAAAGATGCCCCGAGTGCGTTAAGGTCATGCCGTCCCTTCTGGCACAGTTGAAGACGCTGTTCCCCGGAATGAACGTGAGGGAACTGGATTACAGCTCCGATGAGGGTAAGGGCCTCTACGATACCCTCGGTCTAAAATATCTCCCAGCCATATTGTTTGATGATTCTGTGAAGGACTCTGCTAACTATAATTCGATTCGAGGATACCTGGAGAAAAAGGGAGATTACCTATCTCTGAGAATAGGCGCCAATTTCGATCCCACTGCGGAAATATGCGATAATGGAATTGATGATAATGGCGACGGGAAGGTTGACTGTGATGATCCAACATGTAGGAACAACTGGGTGTGTATGCCCAAGCTCGATAAACCAACGGTTGAGCTCTTTGTTATGTCTCATTGTCCATTTGGAGCCCAGATGGAGAAGGGAATTCTGCCCGTTGTAGAGCTCTTGGGAGACAAGATAGACTTTAAGGTAAAGTTCTGCAGCTATGCGATGCACGGTAAAAAAGAACTGGATGAACAGATACTGCAATATTGCATTCAGAGAGATTTCAGCGACAAATATCTCTCCTACCTGAGATGTTTTCTGAAGGAAGGGAAAACAGATGAATGTATCACAGATGTTGGCATTGATAAGGAAAAGCTGAATTCATGTATCCAGCAAGTTGATAAGGAGTACAAGATAACCGAGAATTATAATGATAAGTCAACCTGGCTGAACGGGAGATTCCCAACATTTGATATATACAAGGAGGAAAACGAGAAATACGGGATTAGCGGTTCACCCGGACTTGTGATAAATGGAGTTGTAGCCCGCGTTGCCAGGGATCCAGCAAGTCTGCTCAGTGCGATCTGTCTCGGCTTTAAAGAAAAGCCAGAGGAATGTAATGAAAATCTATCGTCAACTACGCCAAAACCTGGTTTCGGTTTTTCTGGCAGTGTGAATCCCAATTCTTCAGCCGCTTCCGGGAGATGTTAAGCCCGATGGAATTAAACCTTTTTATCTACAAGGAAGAAGAGACCGATTTCTCCCCATAAGGCCGGGAAATGCTATAGAAGGTTTTTATGATCTTGAGGAAGATATGAGTTGTCAAGTTGAGTATCCCAAAAGCTCCTTGAGCTTCAGCGCATTCTTTACTGCATAAGCATTGGCATCGTTGTCGAAGTAGACATAGACATCCATCCCCTTTTCATTCCATTTTCTTATCTTATCTGCCCATTCCTCAAGCTGCTGGTCACTATAGTTAGAGGCATATAATTGCTCGTGCCCGTGCAATCGTACATAAACAAAATCGGAGGTAACAATCTCTGCATATGGATAGCATGGTGTGTCTGAGATACAGAGTGCAATTCCATATTTCCTGAATAGATTATAAACCCCGTCGTTAAACCAGGATTTGTTTCTACACTCCAGGGCGAATCTATAGCTTCTGTATCTACCTGTCAATCCCCTCAGGAATGAGTCTACTCTTTCTAGATCAAATCTCATGCTGGGTGGAAGCTGGATCAGGATGGTAGAGCACTTATCCCCCAGGCCACTGACCGAATCGAAGAACGCACCGAGGGATTTCTCTGGATTTAAGAGCCTCTTCACATGGGTCACGTATCTGCTCATCTTAACAGAGAATATAAATTCTGGTGGTGTTCTCCTCCCCCAGTTCTGAAAGGTCTTTTTTCTTGGGAGTCTGTAAAAGCTCGCATTCAGCTCTACCGAATCGAAGCTTTCTGTATAGAACTCTAACCATCTATCTTTTTTCAGATCCTCCGGGTAGAACATCCCGATCCAGTGGTCGTAACTCCAGCCGGATGTGCCGATGAAATTTTTCGCCATGATCATTTATTATCGTAAACAAGATTAAATTTAATTGAATAATTCCTATATTTTAAGATGCTTAGATTCGAAGAAATACGGGTTGGCGTTAAAGACAAGATAATCCCGTTCTTTGTTATAACACTAATTATCTGCCTCTCATCAATTATTGTGAATGGACAGGACGATCAAGACAAGGTTGAGATTTACTTCTTCTACAGCAAAACATGTCCTCATTGCGCTCAGGAAAAACCCTTTCTTCAAGAACTGGAGAGGAGGTATCCGAGATTGAAGGTAAATTACCTCGTAGCTTCTGAGAATAGAGAACTCCTTCTGGAGTTCTGTAAAAGCTATAATACGAGCCCTGCTGGGGTCCCGAGAACATTTATAGGAGATAAGGTATTCATTGGTTATTCTCCCCAGGAATGCGACCTGATCTGGTATCAGGGTTATCTTGCTTATCTCGGATGTCCAAATCAGATCGAAAACGCAGTAAGGCAGCTCATGAATCTCTCCGCCATGATCTCAAAGGGCGATGCGATGAAATTTTCCATGAACGACCCTCTCGTAATCAACCTGACGCTGAAAAACAAGGATGCAATAGCAAATGTGTTTCTGAGGGATAATGTTTACCTGGTTGCATGGTGGACCCCCGAGAGGATAAAATCGAAGCTGAATTACCCGAATGTTCTCGTTACCATAGATGCAAAGACTGGAGAGATATTAAAGAGTGAGATTCCCGATACAAAGATAAGTGGGATTTTAAAGCCCCCCCTCTCGGAGACAAATTATGTGCTTATAGCTATTCTTGTATTGATCATCCTGGTTTTAATCGCATACATGGCCCTTGGAACAAGAATACCTGGAAGATACTGGGTCTCAACGGTGTCTCTTTTAATCATAATCTTTCTCTTTGCCTACTTCGAATCTCTCCCATCCATGAATATCGTTGAATATGCAAAACGGTTTTCATTTCCCGGGTTTACGTTCATTATCGCCCTGGTCGATGGTTTCAATCCCTGCGCCTTTGCTGTGCTCGCCTTTTTGCTCTCAATTCTGACGCATACGAGATCGAGAAAAAAGATGCTTCTGATAGGCAGTACCTTCATTTTAACCTCCGGTTTTATGTACTTCCTCTTTATCATGGTTCTTCTCGTTCTGAGAACGGAGCTCTTAAGTCAATACAGGGAGATAATCAGAATTCTCGTCGCATTGATTGCGATGATAGCCGGAATGATAAATATTAAAGACTTCTTTTTCTTTAAGAAGGGGATCTCACTGACCATGTCTGCTGAAAAGCAGAGTAAGATATTCAGGAAGATTGGCAAGATCGTCAGAAAGATTGAGATGGCAAGGTCGGGGAGGGACCTCCTTTTTGCTGTTACAGCGACAGTTATACTTGCCATAATGGTAAATTTAGTTGAGCTTGGATGTACTTTTATCCTTCCGATGGAATATATTGAATTATTGCTCGTAAATTATTCTGAGTCTATTGGGATTAATCATTACCTATTCACGGCATTCTATGGATTAGTTTATATAATACCCCTCTTTGCCATCCTGGGGAGCTTCATCTATTCCTTTAGATCAGAGAGAGTGACGGAGAGACAGGCGAGAATTCTCAAGTTAACGGGCGGTTTACTGATGCTGTCTCTCGGTCTGATTCTGGTCTTTAAACCGGAATTGCTGATGTTCGGTGGTTAGTGTTTTATATACTCCTTCTTATTATTATTCTTGGCTAAGATGATAGAAAGAATTAAGGGAAAACTGGGAAGAGAAAACTATAGAAAACTCATCGCTATAGAGAACCCAAAACTTCATGAATTCATATATAAGTATATAGAGCTCTGTAATCCCGATAAGGTATTCGTCTGTACCGATTCATCAGAGGATATTCAATACATAAGAGAGCGGGCAATAGAGACTGGGGAGGAGAGGAAACTCGCCATTCCGGGGCATACAGTTCACTTCGATGGCTATTACGACCAGGCCAGGGATAAGGAACATACAAAAATTCTCGTACCCAAGGGCGTTAATCTGGGCTCCAATCTAAATGTGATGGACAGAGATGAAGGGCTTGAAGAGATTCACAATATATTGAAAAACATTATGGAGGGCCATGAGTTATACGTGCTGTTCTTTTGTCTGGGACCGATAAATTCTGAATTTTCCATACCCTCTGTCCAGCTTACCGATTCCAGTTATGTGGCACACAGCGAGAATCTACTCTATAGACATGGATACGAGGCATTTAAAAAATTGGGGGACTGTGAGCGATTCTTCCGATTTGTGCACAGTGCCGGACAGCTCAGGGATGGGATAAGCGTAAATTTCGACAAAAGGAGAATATACATCGATACTGAAGAGAATATCGTATTCTCCGTGAATACCCAATACGGAGGTAACACCATCGGGCTCAAGAAATTGGCAATGAGGTTGGCAATAAACCTGGCCTCGAAAGAGGGCTGGCTGACGGAGCATATGTTCATCATGGGAGTACATGGTCCAGGTAACAGGGTTACTTACTTCACGGGGGCATTTCCGTCATTGTGTGGAAAGACCTCCACCGCCATGTTGAAGGGGGAGACCATAATCGGGGATGATATAGCATATCTCAAAAAAATAGATGGGGAGATACGTGCGGTTAATGTGGAGAGAGGGATATTCGGGATAATAAAGGGGATAAACTCCAGAGATGATCCGATAATATGGGAAGTTCTCAATAATCCGGGGGAGATTATATTCTCCAATGTGCTCGTCGATGAAGAGGGAAGGGTTTATTGGACCGGGAAGGATGGTGAGATCCCGACGAAAGGTCTTAATTATTCGGGAGAGTGGACGCCAGGAAAGAGAGATGCCGAGGGCAATGAGATCCCGGCTTCACACCCAAATGCCCGATTCACATTTAATATGGACCTTCTGAGTAATCTTGATCCACGAATCGACGATCCTCGGGGTGTCCCCGTGGGCGGGATAATCTATGGGGGGAGAGATTCACATACATCGGTCCCGGTTATGGAGTCTTTCAACTGGGAGCACGGTGTAATAACGATGGGTGCATCTCTGGAGTCTGAAACAACGGCCGCAACCCTCGGAAAGTCTGGCGTCAGGAAATTTAATCCAATGTCGAATCTGGACTTTCTGTCCATCCCCCTGGGCAGATATATCCAGAATCATCTGGATTTTGGAAAGGGGTTGAGAAAAGTGCCTAAGATCTTTTCTGTAAACTATTTTCTACGGGATAATGACGGTAATCCATTGACTGATATACTCGCCAAGAGGGTCTGGATCAAGTGGATGGAGCTACGCGTGCACGAGGATGTTAAAGCTGTCCGGACGCCAGTTGGATTGATCCCAAGATATGAGGATCTCAAACTACTATTCAGGAGGGTACTCAACCGGGATTACCCCGAGGAGCTTCATACAGAGATCTTTACCCTCAGAATCCCGGAAAATCTCTCAAAAATTGAGAGAATACTGGAGACCTACAGAAACAGGGTTCCCGACACACCGGAGATTCTCATAAAGACACTGGAGGAGCAGGAGAAGCGCCTCGAGGAGGCACGAAAGAAATACGGGTATTACATACCCCCGCAAAAATTTTCGTAACATTTCATGTTTTATTCTTTGATGCAGACCCCACAGGGGAGATATCCCTTAGATTCTGCGTCCCGTTTGCTGGAAAAGCAGATAATATTCTCTGGCTTTATCCTCTTCGCATATCTGCAGTCGCAATGATGGTACCTATTTGAGGATTTGCTTCCCACAAATTTAGTTCCAGGGGGACAACCCAGATCCGCGCAGATTGTTGGTTGGGTCGTGGTCGTTGTAGTAGTTGTGGGGATAGTGGTTATTGCCGTGGTGGCTGGGATGGAGGTCGCGGATATGCCCAAATCCGGCAAGGGACAATCCTCAGAGCTATTAACTATGGAGCCATCGTGACAGACGTACCTCATAACCTCTACCAGAAAGGGCTCGGGCTCAGGGCAGTTTTCTGGTTTCTCTGTATAGGTCCCGTCAGGGCACACATATCTTGTAATTACAACCTCCTTCGGTTCCTCCCTCTCACATCTCTCTGGATCTGAGACTATGCTCTTATCCGGACAGACATACTTTATCGTTGTAACGGTTCTGGTTTTCTCCGTAACGCATCCGGTAAGGAGAATTACCAATAGAACAAGTGATAAGGGTCTAAGTTGCATATAACTTTATAGATTTCTAAATAAAAATACCGAACTGATTCCCAAGTAAAATCGCAACTAAACCACCACACGTCGTTGCAATGAAATTCGTCACGTGTTTATCCAGCTTTTTTCTCTCGATCGTCGCTCCGATAAAGCTGTCAACTAAGCAGCCAAGAAAACCTGCAAGTGTACCTATGGGGAGTATTGCCCAACTCTTTCCAAAAAACGGGGGAATTATCGATATTATTGAAGCTCCGATCAAAGCAGCTGTTAATCCATAGATTGAAATTGCACCGCTTCTACCGACCTTCACCCTTTTTAATGTCGTTATGAGCCTTGGGTTTTTTTCGTGTGCCTGCCCAACCTCGGTTGCAAATGTATCTGCAGAGGCAGTTGCCATGGCCCCGAGCAGACCCAGAAGGAGTGGAGGCAGTCGCGTGATAAAGAAGAATATAGAAAAAACTGTCGCCGCTCCTCCGTTCCCAAATACATTTCTGAATGTTCTAACGCCCTCTGCGACCCTGTATCTCTTTTTAATGGAGTACCTGTACTTGGTGATAAAGTTGCCGACACCGAAGAATGCCAGTATCAGATAGATCAAGGGCCAATCATCCCCTAGGGAGAATAGAACGATAAAACCAACGGTGCCGGACGCGATCACAGCTGACAGATCTATCTTCTTCCTCCAGTAAGCATAGAGTATGCTAAAAATCGCAACAAAGACTGTTATTAAAAAGCAAGGATCTAGGTAATCCATTCTCAGGTTTAAGTTATGGATTTAATATATTAAAATAGAATAGGATAACATGAAACTGAAAATCCTTAGCTTTTTAGTTGTTCTTTTAATGCTAATTCCGATAGCTTCTGCTGATGGCTGTAGTTGGTGGTACGGTTATGCTACGGACAGTTTTTCACCGCTCTCCCAATCCATACAGGTCTGTTCAATCGATTACAAAAATGGGAGAGAGGATATGTTGATTTCCTTCAAAACCAGATTGAAGGGGGATAAGGTAGTCTGGATATTTCCCGTTCCATCAAAACCAGAAAAGATAGAAATTGATATTCTTAAAGAATTTCCAAGTTACGGTGGATATGAGGTGAAAAGCAAGGCGGGTTACACTATTCATGAAGCAAATTTCCCGATGCTCATGAGTCAGGTGTATATGGTTCCCGGATTGGTTTTCTGGCAGATGGGTACATTTGGCGGAGCACCAGGTGTGAATAAAGGTGTAGGTCAGGATTCTGGAGTGACAATTCATGAACGGATAGAGAAGATGGGTCTAACCACGGAATTAGTGACGGCAGAGGATGAAGAAGGATTCAACAGATATATACAAGATAGGGGATTGGATCTTCCGGAGGAATCTCTCTCCATTATGAGAGAATACATAGGTGAGGAATACTCCTTTGTCGTATCATGGATATCGGATGTAGAGGAATACAGAAAAGAGATACAGGGAGATATTCTAGCGGTTAGAATAAATTTTCCCACGAACAGGATTTATTATCCATTAAAGCTGACCTCCATCTACGGAGAAAAAAAGATTCCGATAGTTATTTACGTTAACGGTTATGTAAACCCGGTACTGTATGAGAGTATCATAGAGGGAAGCAGGGTCAGGTACTACGCCAATGATAAAGGTCAGAGATATACGAAGATAAACATAAACACGAAAGCATACTCGTTTACCGAAGACCTCTGGTTCAGTAACATGCCCCCCTCCGAGATACTGATCGCAGATTTCATAGCCACCAATCCGATACTTTCGATGATAATTCTATTTGCAATTTATTCCTCTCTAGCGAGCATAATCTCCGGGTTGATCGTGTTCAAGGGAGAGGTTCCCGTACATAGACTTGCCGCGTTGGGGCTCGCAAATTTCTTAACGGTGATAGGTTTTGCCATTACTTCTATGTTATCGATAAAAACAGATGATGAAGATAAAGGATTTTTAAAGAAATTTTGGGTAATTCTAATAGCTGCTCTTTTACTTCCCTTTCTGGTTATTCCCCTGGCAATTTTTATTCCGATTCTGGGTGTTTTGGCTTTTTTCACCCTTGTTGTTGCATTTCCATTAATATTCTTGGCGATAGCCATATTTGGGGTATGGAAACTCAGAAAGAAGGGCGCTTATATCCTACTTTTCAGTATTCTGTTTTTGATTATAACGATATCCTCCAATTGGATTTTGGTTGCTGCATTCCCACCCGAGATCCATGGATGGAGCACGAACAGGGCTGCTGGCTTTACACATATAAGATGCCTTGATTTTCAGTGGTCTTCTGAAGAAAAT
>QMZJ01000048.1 GCA_003663115.1 Candidatus Altarchaeales archaeon
ATATGTCAATACATATATAAATACTTATCGGTTTTTGCCCCAGAATGAAACCGAGAAATATAGTTTTTGAGTTCATGCTCCTTTATTTACTTCTGAATAGCGTATCGGCCCTGTCTGTGGGTACTGCCCCCGGGGTCTATGATCTCGGGGAACTCGATCCCGGGACAGATGTTGCATTTAGATTTTATCTAATTACAAATGCAAAGAACGATATGCTGGTATCCCTGTCTTATCTCCCAGTGCATCAGGACATGTATTACAGAACCGAGACAACGAGGTACAAATTTATCCCGGATGAGGCATCGCAGGAGGACATATCATCCTGGGTTGAAATAGTCAGAAATCCTTTACTTCTATCCCCTGCACGAACAAAGGTTGTTTATCTGCCCGGCGGGGGTGTTGTAAAGGCAAATGAGGAGGCAGATATAATCCTCCATATCCCCGAGGATGCGGATCCGGGGTATCATGCCGGTTCAATAAGCCTGAGCCCAAAGTTAGCCGCAAGGGGTCGAGGTACCGGTGTAATGACCATCGCAGTTACTCGCTTTATCTTCGTTTTTAGGGTTTCCGGGGATGCCAAGAGAAAGGGAGAGATCATGGCAATAATGGGCGACAGGGTGGGAGAAAGGAAGGCAAAGATCGATGTCTTATTCAAAAATACGGGGACATGTACCCTGAGCGCCAGAGTTAGTGAGCTCAAGCTTTACGATAAACTCGGGAATAATGTGGCCACTTTAAAATCTGGAATAGCTCTGGTAAGGCCAGATAGGATCCAGGCATTGACTACATACTGGGTTGGCGATGATGTAAAACCAGGGACATACAGGGCAGAGGCAAGGGTTGACTATATTACCGGCCATAGCACAATGGAGGAAAGGATCGAGATACCGACAACGATAAAGGTAAAACCCTCCCCCGGACTACCCGCGATAGAAAAAAATTTCTGTGAAGATCTTCCATTTATAATTCTACTGTTAATAATAATTGGTCTAATCATCTACTGGTTGGATTGGAGATACAGGGAAATTGCACTATTGGTCTTTGCCGGGATATTACTGGTATCTATCGCATTGTTTGTCTTTAACTGTCTCGTCGTTATAGAATTCCCCTGGTTAAATCTGCTGTTTGCAATTATAATAATCGCGCTAATAATTTACTGGTGGAGGTCATGAGAATGAAGAAGAAATTATTGGCTGTCATCCTTTTTTTGATTTTAACTATCGGATTCCTTGGGTTTATTCTATTGGGTGAGACCCCGGGGCCCAGGGAATATGTAAAGGAGATCTCAAGAGAACACACGGAGGACCTTTTTTTCGAAAAGGTTATCGACAGGATTCCCGCAAGGGGAAATATAACATATCCCCGGGTAGAGAACCGAACTATCAAGGTCGGTGTTTCAGCAGACCCCGATGAATTAAATTTCGGCGTCGTTCTGCAAAACATGACCGTCAGAAAGTTTATAAATCTACGGAATAAGGATATCAATGTTAAGGTATGCATTATCCCCTATGGCAGCATAAGTCAATTCATAAAGATAAAGCAGAATAATTTTATAATGAAGACGAATGAATCGAGAGAGGTAATGATCGAATTTAGCGGCGATAAAATTGGCAGTTATAACGGGGAATTGGATGTCATAACCAAGAAGCCGAAGTATGGCTTCTTGGAACCACTGCTTCCATTTGTTGCGTGTTAAAAAATGAATAAGAAGATTATTGCGTTATCTGTTTTTTTATTATTAATGGTGTCATCAGCTGTTGCAATAGTGCGGGTTAATGTCTATATCTCCAGTTCCATAGACGGAAGAATACCCTATTTCAATATCCCGGCCGAGGTGAACAACACACCACAGAGTTTCTTGGTGGTCTGGGAAAATACCGGTTCCGTAGGTTGTAGATTCAGGCTGAGGGCGGATATCTATGAGATAATTAATAGCACGAAGAGACAGATTTATACATCGTGGAGTGAGGAAATACCCATAGAGCCCGGAGCGCAAGAAAATCTCGTGGCTTACTGGTATCCAAAGAGCCCGGGAAACTTTACGGTACACACATTTATATACTATTGCAATTCCATAGAGGACGGCCCGACCGGAAACTTTACGGTTTTAAAGTCAAATATCACAACCAGGGCCCCATTCGATGTAAAGACCGAAAGTACCGAGAGTTATGTCGAGTTCAGATTCAATTCTAGGGAAGATATTAATGATCTGGTAATAATCCCAAGGGAATACCCTCTTGGCTGGATCTTTGACTCGAAAAGGATGGGTGGGATAGAGAAGGGAAGGGAAAAGATAGTCAGGGTGAATTATGAGGCGAGTATATGGAAGGAGAGGAATGTGAGCTTTGACATAGTAACCCTGGATGGAAAATTTTATAAACAAGAGAGGATCACCCTGAGGAAAAAGAGGGAGTTCCCAGTCTATCATGCAATCATTGTAATTTTAGTCGTAGTAATCATAATACTTTCTATAATGCTTATACGATATAGAAAAAGGGGTGTTGAGCTTGGCGATAGAGAGGGTTCCAACGGGAATTCCGGGTCTCGATGAATTATTGAGGGGGGGGTTTCCGAAGGGGGCAGCTATCTTAGTGACCGGAATACCAGGTTGCGCCAAAACGATATTTGCCCTTCAGTACATAGTAAACGGGGCATTAAAATATGGGGATAGAGGTGTTTTTATCACGGTAGAACAGAGCGTTGATCAGCTCCATAGGCAGTTTATGGAATTTGGACATGATATAAAGAAGCTTCAAGAGGATGGAAGGATAGCCGTTTTCTCTCTGGAGATAAAACCCGAGCTGGGAGAGGATTTCTTGATGAGGATAACGTCAGAGGAATTTAAGAGTGCAATGTTAGAATTTGGGGCAAAGAGGATTGCCATAGATCCCTTAAATCTGGTAATGCAGTTCAGCGCAGATTACGGGGGGGAAAGGAGAGGCATACAGAGGCTGATCACAACATACAAAAAACTGGGATGTACAACCATTTTCACACACGAGAGATCTAAGGGAGGGCTCGAGCCCGAATTCGGTGTTCAGGACTTCATAGTTGATGGCATCATCTATCTACAGTTAATCAAGGTAAGGGGTGCTATGGGTGAGAGAGAAAGCCTCTTTGAGAGAAGATTAAGTATACTGAAGATGAGAGAAACCGACCACGGTCAGGGCATCTACAGGTTTGAGATAGAGAAGGATGGAATTCACGTTTATCACGGTGTTTTTCTGAGAACGGATCAGTAGTTAGTATAAAAATACAAAAACATATTAATATACAATCATACTATTATATTATAATGTCAAATATCATAGGCGTGGTCTCTGGTAAGGGTGGGGTTGGCAAAACAACATTCTCAATAAATCTGGCTGCCGCACTGAAGGAGTTCGGTCAGGAGAGCATTGTAATTGATGTAGATATGGGCAATCCAAACATAGCCCTTCAGTTAGGAATTCCCAGTATGCCCCTCACCATTCAAGACGTTCTGGCAGGAGAAGCAAGGATACAGCATAGCATCTTCCATCATCCCGTGGGTTTGAAGGTAATCCCGTCTTCTCTTTCGATGTCCAAGGCGGGGGCAGATCTATCGAGGCTAAAGGAGGTTCTTAGGGAATTGGATGAAATAGTGATCCTGGATTCTCCTCCCGGTTTGAATGAGAACGTAATCTCGGTGTTAGACGCATCGGATTCCGTTGTCGTGGTAACAAATCCCGAGATAGCCGCCGTTACCGATGCATTGAAGGTTATAAAACTGGCAAAGGATCTCAGGAAGGACAACATAGGTGTTGTAATAAACAGGGTGAGAAATGATGCATACGAACTTAACTCCGATGAGGTAGAACTTATGTGCGAGACCCCGATAATAAGCAGAATCTCAGAGGATCCGAACATAAGAAAGGCATCATTTGAAAACGTTCCCGTAGTTTTTAGAAACCCGTATTCACATGCCACGATAGATTTCAAGTATTTAGCGGCCAGATTACTCAGAAAGGAATACGAACCACCAAGCTTTTTATCCCTCCGCAGGATCTTAAATTTCCGAGGTTAGACCATGATTAAAAAAACGGACCTGAAATTTTTTTTAGTTTTAATTTTCGTTTTAAATAGCGTTTCTGCTCAATCACTTGAGGTTACTGATATTGGTCTAAATCCGTCCGTAATCTGGTTGGATGAAGATCCAAGGATAACGATCTCTGCCAAGTGTATATATAACGGGTCCTCGATCTCTGATGCTACTGTGAGTGTAGAAATTCGATCCCCCGGCGGATTGACAACACCCGGAGATCTCTGGTACTCCAGTGGCAGGTATTCATCCAGTTTTCGATTGGATCAATTTTCTGAGATTGGAACCTATACGGCCTCCGTAACATGTGAATATAACGGTTACACAGATACAGGTGAAAAGACATTTAATGTTCGCGAAATGAGTCTGAATATAATCGATGAGGGGGATGAGATTAACGCCTACATGGGGGATGTCATAGAGATAAAGGTCGATTTCAGGGTGGATGGAAGACCGGTCTCACTGCCCAGGAACGATTTCAGGATCTATATCGGCGAGGAGGAAGTGGAGCCGGTGTCGGTGATTGGTACTGCGAGTTACCAGAAAATTAATGTGGATCTATGCCCGAGTGGCAACATCGAGAGTTGCATGGACAAACTCCCCGAGGGTTTATATGATCTGGAGGTTACCGCATGTTATTCGAGCGATAAATGCATAACATCCAAGGTAAAGAATTACGTTAGAGTAAATTCTCCACTAAAAATAGATTTCTCGCAGAACGGGGTGGAATGTATTGTCGGAAAGATCTGCAGTCCGGAGATAAAATTTGATGTGATCTTTCCCGATGGCGACATCTCTGATCTTACCGAGGATGATGTGGATGTAAGAATTTTGGGTAATAAGGTCTTCGAGCGGATATATGTAGAGAGTATGGAGTGTGATAGGCAATCCGGTTCCTGTACCGTGAAATTAAATATACCCTCAAACCTCCAGCCCGGGTCATACGATCTCTTTCTATCCCTAAAGAAGAAATTTGGAGATAGTTATTACACAACAAAGGATTATCTCCCCCTGCAGGTGGTTTTACAACTATCCGGGGTGATGAAGGATGCCGCCGGCGATGTGGTGAGAACGGTAATAACACTTACGAATGAAAAAACCGGTCAGGTAATTACTGGGGCCACGGATTACTCCGGTAGATATGCTCTCGACGTTCTTCCGGGGGATTACTCCGTGGAGATCAGATTTGGAGGGACCATAGTTAGGTTCAATAACGTTACAATCTCGAATGAGGACCTTCTACTCGGTCTCTCCGGAAACCTTATAAGATATGATGAGGGTCATCTGAATTCGGGAAGTCCCGTGGGGGTGAGGGTAATAAAGGTAATTGTCGTTGAGTTTGCCCTGCCCTTCTCATCGGCCTGGTTTTATGTTCCCTATGACAGCGCCCTGGTAAATGGTGATGAAAACGATCTGAAGGTGTATAAATGCGATAACTGGAACTTTGAAAAGGGGTTCTGTACCGGTACGTGGAAAGAGATCAAGGCCGATGTTCATACGATCAGGAATACCATAGAATTTAGCGTAAATTCGACATCCGCCTTTATAATCGGGGAAAAGAGGGCTCTCTATCTACGGAACATTGAGCTAGAAAAAGAGAAGGTCTTTATGGGCGACACAGTAGTTGTTAATGGAAAGGTCATGGATAGTGATGGAAATTCTGTGGAAGGAGCTCTTATAAGATTGTCTTTCCCCGAATCTGGTATTACCTCTACAGATACGTCCACAACTGGTGGATTCTTCAGGGCCACTATAACTGCACCCTACACCGAGGGCTATCCGGATCTCGTAATAGAAGCTATGAAGAGCTCTTATGCCCCATGTAATATCACCACGACCCTAAAGGTAGACAGGAAAAAAGAGATCAGCATATTTGATGTTCCAGGGACTGTAGAGGTTCCATTCAATGAGCCAACGAATATAAGATTTAAGGTCTTCAATTCCGGGCAAATCAACCTGACCCAACCAATTTATCTCCGTGTCAGTGGAATACCCTCGGCGTGGTACAGGTTATCCCCCGTTAAGATCGATTCCCTTGATGTCAGTGAACAGAGAGATATAAATCTCAGCTTTACACTAACCCCGGAGTTATGTGGTGATGAATGTAATCAATTTTCCCTGGTAAATATAGAGGCAAAATCGGAAGAGATCAGCGACGTTGTTAGCTTTACCCTGAAAATATCCTCCCCCCTGAATCAAACCGTTACAGCATCCGAGGGGCCCAAAGGCTTCCATCTGCCAGATATAACGGGGTTTAGTATCGCATTGCCATCAATCTCAAATCCATATCTCCCCTTAACCGTTATAGTAATTCTGATCATTCTGATCATAAATAAAAAGAAAACCAGAGGAATTCGGATCAAGGGAATTAAATCTGGAAAAAAAGGAAAGGGAGCACCCAAGTTGAGAGACTCTGTGATGTCCTCATTACATAGAATAAAGAAGGAAATATAACCTTTGATATTTATAATTTAAGAGAATGAAAAACCGGAAAATCGGGGGGTGGATTTCCCTGTGTCTCTCATTGATCTGTCTTCTCTGTAATATCGCTACTGCTCAAGGCTTAAGGGTAGTCGATCTCTCCGTCGCTCCCTCCGAGATCTGGCTGCATAAAAACCCCAACATGATCACCATCTCCGCAAAATGCGAATTTGATGGTTCAATAGCAGATGCCGATATGTGGGCCCAGATTATCTTCCCAAGGGGTGGGGGTATCTCTACCAGTCCCTTGGGGACGGGAATTTATGAATATAACATTTATGCATCCTTCCCCGATACGGGGCCTTACACGGTAAGGGTGTATTGTGAATATGGAAATCACAGTACCTGCAAAGAAACGACATTTACTGCCCATAAACTGGAATTATCAATGGACTATGACAGGGAGATCGATACATACATGGGGGGTGATCTCACCTTAAGTATTAAGTTCAGATACGATGGCAATTTGATTACCCCAAAAAAAGATACCTTTTCCATTTATCTGGGAGGTGAGAGGGGGTGGGAGAGGTTAGAACAGACAGAGGATCCAATTCTGGTCGGAAATTATCAACGGGTGAAGGTAAAACTGCCCCTATACTCCAATAAAATATCGAAGGGGTTGTATGACCTTAAGATAGAAGGTAAATATTCGGAGGAGGAAATCCTGACCCTGGAGAAGAGAAAATTTGTCTGGGTGAACAATCCATTAGAGATCTATATGACAGAAAGCGAGGTTCGACACATCATTGGGGACATACCTGAAAAGAACCTCACGGCCAAGGTGGTCTTTAAGGCTGGAGATCTATGGGATCTTGGTATAGAAAACGTTGAAATTATAATATCCGATGAGAACATTTCAAAAAAAGCAATTCTAAATAGTATACGTTGTAATAGAGAAACAGAGATATGCTCTTTCTCGTTTGATATACCAAACCTCGGTCCGGGTTTATACAACTTAGAGCTTACTGTAGCCTATCCAAGTATAGCAAGTTATCGATATAAGGCTACTGCCTCCATCCCTCTAAGAGAGCTGTTACAACTCTCTGGGTGTATTAAGGATGCAAAGGGAAAGGCGATAGGCACTAAAATAATTGTTGAGAGTATCGACAGGGGAGAGATCGAGGAGGTACATACCGGAGCAACGGGAAATTACTCTATAAACCTACTCCCAGGCAATTATAATTTTATATTCAGATTTGATGGGGGGATCGTGGTAAAAATTTCTAATGTTTCGATATCCAGTTCTGATCTGATCTCCCTGCCCGGGGATCTGATAAGATATGATCTGGGACATATCACCTCCAAAGTACCGCAGGGTATGAAACTGGTGAAGATCGTGGTTTTAGAGTTAGCAATTCCCTTCTCATCTGTATGGGTTTATATACCATATGACAGCTCAAGGGTTGGTGGGGATGAGAAAGAGCTCAAGGTTTATCAGTGTGAGAGGTGGAATTTTGAAAGGAGTTCGTGTACTGGTGGATGGAGCACAATAGAGGACGTTATGATACACACAATAAAGGATGCGATCGAATTTAATGCAAGCTCTTATGGGGCATTTATGATCGGAGAGAATGATAAACTCCGTTTCTCGGAATTTAAGGTCCTGGATGACGATGTGTGTATGGGGGAGACAGTTACGGTGGAGGGGAGGGTTGTGAACAGTAGAGATGAGCCGGTTCCCGGTGTCATGCTCCAGGCATCTTTTCCCGGATATGATGAATTTTCTACAACAAAAACCAATACCGAGGGATTATTCAGAATAAGTATAAATGCCCCTTATTTCGAGGGAGATGGAGAGCTCTTAGTTGAAGCAGAAAAGGAGCTTTTCGTCGGTTGCAATTCCACTCATATGATTCATATAGGTAGAAAGAAGGCCTTGAGTATATTGAATCTCCCAGATATGGTTAATGTGCCATTAAATGACATCACAG
>QMZJ01000049.1 GCA_003663115.1 Candidatus Altarchaeales archaeon
AGAAGGACCAATAGATTGCAGCAAGTTGCCATTGCATGGACCACACGCTCCAAAGTAGAGGATGCAAACAAATTTTTTCTTTTCTTTTTTATGTTTTTAGGAAGGTGAAGAGATGGAAAACAAAATTCACGGAAGAACGGTATTCATGGCAGTTTTATTTATAGCTTCGGTATTTGTGCTTGGAATAAAATTGCTGAATCCCACTCCAGTACAGATATTTATAGAGGGTCGGGATACGGCGATTACCCAAATTCCCGGATTTTTCACACTTGCGGATGTAATAATTCTGGTTGTAGCGTCAATTACCCTTGCTATTAGCGGGATGTATCTGCTTTTCTTTGATTCAGCTGAAAAGCCCCTTGGAGAATTGGTACTTGAGGAAAGAAAAAAGAGATGGGAACAGATAGTAAAAACACTAAAAGACGATCAACAGAAAATATACAAGGCAATAATTGACTCGGATGGAATTATTGAACAAAGTGAGCTTCCAGAAAAAACGGGAATTTCAAAATCAAATGTTAGCAGGGCTCTGGATCTGTTGGAAAGCAGGGGTTTGATTGAGAAAAGAAGGAGAGGAATGGGAAATACGGTTTTGCTGAAATAAAAGTTTCAAATCAAGGCAAGGAAAATAGCAATATGTAATAAATTTCTCTCTTTACTTATCTCTTTCTTCGTTAAGCAAAAGATATTTTTATCCTTCCCATTGCAATTTTAGAATAGTTTTCAGTTACCTTTTCCTTTCACTTTACCTCAATTCTTTCCATCCCTTGCAAGAAGTACGAAGCACGGATACAAGAGCTCGAGAAAAGGATGAAGAACTGGGAGATATATGGATCAGACCCGAGCACGGCCACATCTTCGACTTCACGGGACGGGTAAGTGAACGCTTGAGAGGAGAGTGGTGGTATATTGCGATGAAACAGGTATAAAAGTAAATGGCAAAAAGTACCGGATATGGATATTCGTTACAAAGCTTGAGATTCTTTGTCATAGCAAAGAGTCGAGGTGGAAAAAGTCGTTAGAGAGACCTCAAGGATTTCAGGGGCATCACTGTCTGTGATGGGTGGAAACCATATCGTAAGTTCACAGATAAGATTCAGCGTTGCTGGGCCCATCTCCTGATAGAGGTCGACGATCTAGCGGAAGAAGGAGAAAAATCTGGACCCGGATGAGAAGATGATGGGTATCCGACTCAACAAAGACTACAACTCAGAGACGGTGCAAAAGTTTGTAAACAAGGTGAGGATGGCCCAGATCACTGGTTCACATTTATCCTGAACCCGGGAGTTGAGCCCACAGACAATCGGGCTGAGAGAGCATGCGAGAGCAGGTAGTGCAAAGAAAGATCATCGGAACCCTAAGATATACCAAAAATTACAAAAGATTACCCAGGAACTCGATGCTTTTTCTGATTCCGCTCTCCGGATCTATATCCCAGGAGAGTTCTAGGACGGCCATTCCATCGAAGTTGATCTCCTTTAATTTTTGCATTATTTCCCCATAGTTTAAGCTTCCATCCCCGGGGACCAGGTGTTCGTCATAAATTCCGTGGTTATCGTGAACATGCAGATGAATGATCCTCTCCATTGCCTTTTCCATAAACCTCAAAGTTCCATCACCTCCAAGCTGTATATTTGCGTGTCCCAGATCCAAGGTAAGCCCAACGCCCTCCACCCCGGAGATTAAATCGAGGAGGAAGAATGGATTTGTTCTGGCATTTTCAATTGCTATCTTTATTCCATCTCTTCTGGAGATCCTTACAATCTCTCTGAGGGATCTTATGTATGGCTCGATTCCACCCAATGGCTCCTCATCGTGAATGACGACAACTTTGGCATTAATCAGCTTGCATATCTCCAAATACCCTTTAAATTTTTCAATCGCTATTTTCCTGTTTTCTTCAATGGAATGCGAAAGCCATATGTTATCACCCCAAGAGGGGTAATGAAAGGCCTTCGGTAGATCGAGATTCTCCAGAAATCTGGCATTCTTCCTTCCCTCCTCAAGAAGGGAATCGTGATCTATCCTGTATTCTATTCCCAGAGAGTATTTCTTGCAGAATTCAATCTCCCATAAGCGGTTGTGGAATACCCTATAGGCCAAATTCATTCTCTTCTCAGGTAAACGGTTCTGCAGGGGAACGGTATCTCTATTCCCGCCTTTTCAAATTCCTCGTTTACCTTCATGTTTATCTTATCCACCGCAACCAATTTTTTCCGAAAATTGGAAACCCAGAATATAAGTAAAAAATTTAATGATGACTCTCCAAACTCCGTAAAGTAAATCACCGGCTTGGGGTCATCCATTACCTCATCAACCTCCTTTGCGACATCGAGCACGATCTTCTTTACCCTCTCTGGATCGGTGCCGTATGCGACGCTGATTGGGAGTTTCACCTTTATTCTTACATCTGGGAGGGTGTAATTAATCACCTCGTTTGAGATTATACTGGCGTTCGGGATTACCACATAGGTGTGGTCTAAGGTTTTTATCTTCGTAGTCCGTAGGCCTATATCGACCACCTCTCCGAGATAGCCCTTTAGCTCTATCCTGTCGCCCCTTACGAAGGGTCTGTCCGTTAGGATGAAGAATCCGGCCAGTAGATTTCCTATGGTATCCTTGGCCGCAAAACCGATCGCGAATCCCGCAATCCCCAGGCTCGCAACCAATGGCGTTATCTCTATGCCAAACTGGTCGAGAACGATCATAAATGCCAGCAGATAAATGCTAAATCTCAGAACCCTCGACAGGAAGGGAATCGCCTCGTCATCTATCGTCGTTTTCGTCCTCGCGGCAAGTTTCTTTCCAACTCCTTGAAGGATCGCATCAGCTATTCCCGCGATGACCCACGCACCGAGGATTATTATGGCTATAGAGATTAGTTTGGAGAAAAAATCTCCAAATTCGGCCGGGACCACAACACAGCTTACAGCCAGTTGAACACCCATCAGGATTATTATGTAGTATACTGGCTTGTGTATTATCCGCAGGATCGTATCGTCGATATCCGATCTGGTTTTAGCAGCAAATGCCTTCATGTAGCGTTCGACAAACCAATAGACAATCTTTGCAAGGACTATAGAACCTATAACTATGGCAATAGCAGCTGTTATGCCCTCATATCCGCCCAGTGCACTCCTCTCTATCCCCAGCCGCCTCAGGATGGGATCGAGTAAAGTTTCATTCATATTAATATTTAGAATATATTAGAAATATAAGATGAAACCAGAGCTTCAAGTCGCGTTAGATTTTTTGAATCTGGATAGAGCGATAAAGGTCGCCGAGGAATCCGTAGCCGGAGGGGTTGACTGGATAGAGGTGGGGACTCCATTGATAAAGTCCGAGGGTCTGGATGCGGTAAGGGAGATAAAAAAGAGATTTCCGAAGCATAAAATCGTTGCCGATATGAAGGTCATGGATACCGGGAGATATGAGGTCGAATCGGCTGCGAAAGCGGGTGCAGATATCGTTGTTTTACTGGGGGTTGCCGATGATTCCACGATAACGGATGCCGTCCAGGCAGCCAGAAACTATGGCTGCGAGCTGATGGTGGATCTGATGAACGTTGAGGACATGGAAAAAAGGGCCAGGGAGGTAGAGTCTATGGGGGTCGATTATATCTGCGTACATGTCGGTGTTGACCAGCAGATGAGGGGCATGGACCCAATTTCCGAGCTAAAGAAAATCTCAAGATCGGTAAAGATTCCACTGGCCATTGCCGGGGGAATAAATTCAGAAACTGCGCCCATTGCAGTTGGTTCCGGAGCTTCGATCATAATAGTGGGTGGGGCGATAAGTAAGGCAGAGGATGCAAAAAAGGCCACGGAGATAATCAAAAAAGCCATTGAAAAGGGAAGGCCGATAAAGACAGAGTTGTATAAAAAATACGCGGATCCATTAAAAATACTGAAGAGGGTATCGACAGCAAACATCTCAGACGCAATGCACCGCTCCGGGCACATGGAGGGTATTAGGGCAGTCTCCGTGACAGGGGAGAGAGTTGCCGGAAGAGCGGTAACGGTAAGAACATGCCCCGGGGACTGGGCAAAAACCGTCGAGGCGATAGATGTTGCAGAAAAGGGCGATATTATCGTCATTGATTCTGGAGGCACTGGAAAGGCCGTATGGGGTGAATTAGCATCGTGGAGCTGTAAGAGAAAGGGTATATCTGCCGTTGTGATAGATGGCACAACTCGCGATCTGGAGGACATAAGAAAAATGGGATTTCCCGTCTTCGCAAGGGAGGTGAAACCAACCGCGGGGGAACCCAAGGGTTTTGGTGAAATTAACGTTCCAATAAAGTGCGGCAGTGTCCCAGTTAAGCCAGGGGATTACATCGTCGGTGACCTGGATGGCGTTGTCGTAATTCCAAAAGAAAAAGCCGTTGAGATCGCAAACAGGGCGCTGGATGTTTTTGAAAAGGAAAACAGAATAAGGAGAGAGATTAAGAAGGGAAGCACCTTGTCTCGGGTTTTGGAAATAAAAAAGTGGGAGAGACGGGGATAAAGCTAAGAAGCTAAGGACCCTGGATCAGCTTTCTTATCTCATTGCCCTTATCAAAGGATAGGTCAATAGCCGATAATATCTCGTCTTCTTTCAGTGCTCCCTGGCCGCCCTTCTGCATTGCATTTATTGTATCCGTGGTAACTACCGTTAATCTCGCATCCATTGCATACTCCTCATCCAGGCTGGGGTCGATGAGAATACTATCATCTATTTTCACACTTGTACACGGAACGGGCACACACGAAATGGGCAATTTTCCACTCCATTCGCCCCTGATGATCTGATCATCCTCATACCTCGGCATTCTCGTATTTAGTAGAGCAGCGATAGATGCAATACCGGAGGCATCTATCATATTACCCTCCTGGTCCAGGACGTGGATGTCCACAAAGACAATCCAGACCTTGCCCTCCTCGATAAAGAGCTTTTCCATTTCGATCGCTCCGGATTCTCGAATGCCTCTATCAACAACCCTGGCCACCTCAATCGCCTCCTCCCCCGGGGGCCCCGCTTCAAAGCTTGGGGAGGCCATGGGTCTCAATTCTGCACTTACGGTCATAACCCCTTCCTCCGGTGCATCCGGATAGGGTTCACCGACATTTAAACTAACGCCCACGAGAACCTTCGTCTCTCCCAATCTGACCAGAGCAGAGCCGCAGGCTTTTTCACCTACATAATTCTTTTCAATCTCTATATTTCTGTATTCATCAAAGCGTCTACCATCCAATCTTTTGCCTTCCCTAACCAGATTTGTGATATAATCCTTCCTGAGACAGGCTTCGATTTCCATTTTTCTGTTCACTCTCCAATTATAACATCATTCACACTTGATATCAAGGCTTCCTTCTGCATCTTGTATACCCTCATCGCTCCATCAACGGCAAGTTCGTAGGCTTTTTTGAATTCTTCCCTTGTCAGCTTCCCATCCATCTGCAGGAGAACTACCTCTTTCTTTCTGGGTATTATCGCTACGGGTAAGTCGCACTCTCCCAGATTATCCTCTTCCTTCATTAGATCCAGAACTATTTCGCCGTTAACCTTCCCCGCAGCACACGAGGAGACTATGTCCCTCATTGGGATCCCCGCATCCGCAAGCGCAACAGATGCGGCATTTAAACCGGCACATCTCGTTCCAGCGTCTGCCTGCAAGATTTCTATAAAGATATCTATTACAGTATTTGGATATTTCTCGAGCATAACAACGGAGCTCAGGGCATCTGAACTGACCTTTGATATCTCCACAGATCTTCTATCAGGACCTGGTCTCTTTCTATCCTCCACGGAGAATGGTGCGAGGTTGTATATGCACCTTAAATGGGCCCTTCTCGGATCCCTCAGATATTTTGGATGGAGCTCTCTTGGGCCATAAACCGCTGCTATTACCTTGTTCTTGCCCCACTCGATATATGCGGACCCCATCGCTCTACTCAGTACTCCAACCTCAATCTTTATCTCCCTTAATTCATCGAATTTCCTACCATCCAATCTCTTCCCGTTCTTAATGAGTTCTATGTCCTCTTTTGCCATTTTATCTACCCAACTCTTTGTCCAGCAGCCCTTAAAAAAGCGCTGGCGGAAATTTTATGTTAAATTTTTGCTCAAGCTTTTCTAAAGCTTGATACTTAGAGCTTGATACTCAACTCTTTGTCCAGCAGCCCTTAAAAAAGCGCTGGCGGAAATTTTTCTAAAGCTTGATACTCAACTCTTTGTCCAGCATCTTGATGATCCTATCTGTTAATCCCTGGGTTTGAGCCTCCCGTTCAATCCTCTTTATCGTCTTGATTGCAAACTCCGTTTGTTTATCCTTTATCCATATCCAACCATTTTGTCCAACAACGATCTTACACCCGGTTTTTTCTTTTATTATATTCAGCATGGACCTTCTCCTGCCAACAACCCTTGGTATTCTCTTTGGGTCTACGTCGATGATAATACCTCCCTCTAATTTCCATGGTCCGGTGATCTGACACGAATGTACCTCATCAACCATCGAGATTTTTGCACTAATCCTATCCCCTATCTTAAAGTATCTACTGAGGTCAACACCCAATGGATCTCTGGTTACCTCCTCACCCCGGAGGGTGCAGAGATAAGGGGATCTTATGTTGACCGACCACCTACCTGGCAGGATATTGGTAATTACTCCGATAACCAGGTCCCCCTCTCTGGGTACATATCCCCCGGATGAGGGGATAACCCTGACCCTGTTATCCTCCACCCGTACAATGCCACGAACAGATGAGAAGACCTTATCCCCCTCATGAAAGCAATTTATATCGTGTCGAATCTTTTCTCCCATTAATTGACCCGGAATTACTAGGTCTCCATCCTGGACGTATAACATAAATTCACCCACCTATCCTTTCCACCGGAGAAGGAGTTAATTTTGATTAATTTAATGAATATGACACTAATTATTGAATTTATTGAATTATATAAATTACCGCAGAACCTTTATCTTGACCTCCCCATGAGTGAGATTATTTAGTCTATTGTACAACTCATCCCGTAGACCCGCGGGGGTTTCTAACAGGCATAATAGATCTCCATTATTCCATTCCTCCTTTTTTATCTTTCCAAATTCCCCGAGTATCCCATAACAGCCTCCAGTATATTGGGCCGGAATCTTTACGGCAATATTCAGGGTTGCAAACTTTATCGGTATGATCGGTCGTATCGCCTTTAAAACGGAATCAACCTGCTCCTCCGCACTCTTTGTCATACTTATATTAACCTTGGCCTCTTCCATTGCCCTTTCGATCCTTGCGGGTGGATGAGGCGCATTTGTCTGTGGGTTTATGGCGTTTCTGGCAATTACGGTTATTATCTGCTTTTTTTTATTCTCTATTATCCTTTTTTTCTGTTTCGTTGTTAGATGAATTTCTCCCTTTTTCAGTATCTTATCTACAATGCTTTCAAGTTCGGTCGTGCCAAATACCCTGTTCATAGACTGCTCAGATGCCCTCTCACCGGCTTTTGCGTCCCTAAAGATTGTGTTGATAGCCAAGAGTTCATTTAGGTTCACGTCCTTCCCCTCTTTATATTCCAAGGAAAGATCCGGATCGACGAGAATCTCAAAAACCTCCCCGTGGGTCTTTAATCTTGCTATAACTGCACTGTCCAAACTTACCATTTTAAAGTACAAAAATCAGTTAGCGGGATTATTATTCGAGCCCCCTTTTTCTTCCTCCCCTCTATCCTCCAACCTGCTCAGGGCCTTGGCTACCTCCTCTTTACTCATTTCTTGATACTTGTCTTTAATATCTATGGTTATTATCTGTACCTGTTCCACTTTCAGTTTTTTTTCGGAGACCAGATTAAGCCCATCAACTACCAGATCGATGGCATCATCTCTCGACATCCCCCTCTTGTAGCGCTTTTCGAACATCTTCTCTACATCGGTTTTACCCGTTCCTATGGCAGCTGCAGTGCATTCGGTAAAGGCCCCAGATGGGTCGGTTTCGAACAGGTAGGGTTGATCATTTACCCCCGCAATTAAGAGAGCCGTTCCAAATGGTCGTGCCCCCCCGTATTGAGTGTAGGCCTGTTTTATATCGCATATATCCCTCGTCAGGGCGTGGACACTTATCGGTTCATTATAAGCGACCCTGTTCCTCTGGGCCCTTATCCTTGCATCCTCTATGAGCCTTCTGGCGTCCGCAACCAGGCCGGAGGTGGCGATTCCTACGTGCTCATCGATCTGGAATATCTTCTCTATCGACCTGGGAACTATTAATGAGGAGGTAATGTTCTTATCCACTGCCAGTAGAACGCCTCTATCATAGATTATACCACAGGCTGTTGTTCCCCTCTTGACAGCCTCCCTGGCGTATTCAACCTGAAAGAGCCTACCATCTGGGCTAAATACCGTAATTGCCCTGTCATATGCCGCCGGTCCAGTTGGATACATTCTCGGTCCCCTTAGATAAGTAACTTAGTTAGATAAGTAATATAG
>QMZJ01000050.1 GCA_003663115.1 Candidatus Altarchaeales archaeon
TTACTATAGTAATATAGTTGGATATTACCATGATACTATAAAGATATAGCGATATTCAGATTTTCTCCCTTAGGCATGAATACCCCCTCAGTTCCCTCTCAATAATTCTCCTGATCTCTGAAAGCCCCTCTCTCGTCCTTGCCTCAAACCTCAGAATTAGCGCCGGTTCGGTGTTTGATGCGCGGACGAGACCCCAGCCGCTGTCAAACTGAATTCTTGCTCCATCTACCGTAATAACGCTATAATCTTTTTTGAATTTTTGCGTTATCTCCTCAACGATCCCGAATTTTTTATCATCCGGACACGGGATCCTTATCTCCGGTGTTGACTCATAGCTCGGAATCTCCGAGAGGATCTCCGATAGCCTCTTTTTCGAATTTGACAGTATCTGAGCCATTCTAAGGCCCGCGAAGATTGCATCATCATAGCCATAATAGTTATCCCTGAAAAAGAAGTGACCCGACATTTCCCCTGCCAGTAGGGCATTTTCTTCCTTCATCTTCTTTTTTATGAAGGAATGCCCGGTGCGATACATTATCGGAATTCCGCCATGTTTTTCAATGTCTTCTATGAGAGCCTGAGAACACTTTACCTCCAGTATTATCTTAGCCTTCTGTCTTTCGAGAATCTCTCTGGAAAAGAGCATAAGAGCCATATCCCCACGAATTATGTCTCCTTTGTCGTCCACGAAGCCGGCTCTATCTGCATCTCCATCATAGGCTATGCCCAGATCCGCACCCTCTTCTCTTACCTTTTCGATCAAATCCTCCAGAAATTTATCCACGGTTGGATCCGGGTGATGATTTGGGAAGTTCCCATCTGGCTCACAGTATAACGGAAAAACCTCACAACCAAGATCCTGGAAGATCCTTAGGGCAATTGGTCCCGCCGTTCCGTTTCCCGCATCTATTACTACCTTTAATCTTCTCCCGAGACGGATTCTCTCTTTTACGAACCTGAGATAATCATCTATCGTTTCCCGCTTTGTTACCCTGCCCCTGCCTTCTTTAAATCTCTTAGATTCTATTATCCTCCCAAGTTCCTGTATCTCCTCACCATAGAGCGTCTCAGGGCCCCTGCAGAGCTTAAAGCCATTATACTCGGGGGCATTATGCGATCCCGTGATCATAATCCCCCCCTCCCTCTTATAGTGGATTATCGAGAAGTAGAGAACCGGTGTTGGGACCATTCCTATATCTATCACATTACAACCCGTGGAGATTAGACCCCTAACGATGGCATTTCTTAAAGTGGGTGAGCTCAATCTGCAATCCCTGCCAACCACTATATCCCCACCTCCAACATAGGTTCCAAATGCCTTTCCGATTTCCTCTGCTGTTTCCTCTGTCAGATCCTCACCGAAGATACCCCTTATATCATAGGCCCTGAATATTGACATTTTATTCTTCCTCCAGATATTTCTCAACCTTTTTTATGGCAAATTTAATCAGTTTTAATCCCTGGTCTAGTGTCTCGAGCTCTGAGAAATTTCTGGCTCTTAATGCCTCTTCGATCCATTCTTTCCCCCATTGTTCCTTTGCCTTTTTTCTGAATTTATCCCTGTCCAATCTCATCCCATGCTATTTTATACCCTCCCAAGCCTTTATAGCCCTTTCATAGGCCTCGTGGGTTCCCGTGTCGAACCACTGACCGTCGAACGGATAGCCATAAAGCCTCCCCTCCTTTGCTAGTTTGGGGAAGACGTCCGTTTCCATCATTGTCTTCCCCTCTGGAATATAATCTATAACCTTCGGCTCGAGAACATAGATCCCGGCATTTATGAGTTTCGACCCGATAGAGGTTTCTGGCTTTTCGATAAATTCGAGTATCTTACTCCCCTTCAACCGTGCAACACCGAAGCGCGACGCATCCCTTACTTGAGTTAAAGCTATCGTTGCCGTCGCGTTATTCTCGCGATGGAAGGCTATTAGGTCATGAAGATCGATGTTAGCGAGAACGTCGCCATTGAACATCAGGAAGGTGCCATTCAACAGATTCTTCATCAGATTCAGGGAACCTGCGGTTCCCATTTCACTTTTTTCCTCTATATAGGTCAAATCCACGCCAAATCTCGAACCATTTCCGAAATACTCCCTAATTTTTTCGCCCATATAGCCGGTTGAGAGTATTATATCTCTTATCTCGTATTTTCTGAGGAGCTCTATGATGTGTTGTAAAAGAGGCTTGCCCTGCACCGGGATCATCGGTTTCGGAATCTCATAGGTGAAGGGTCTCATCCTTGTACCCTTTCCCCCCGCCAGAATGACGGCCTTTTCTACCTTATTTGCATGTAACAGCCTTGAGAGGATTACCTCAATTGCATGCGACCTGTCCTTTATCTTTTTCCCGTCCACCATATGGTCTATCTCCTCTACAAGATCGTCACGAATATCTATTGTTATCTCTGCCATCTCTGTTTAGTTATATGTTTTATCTCAAATTAAATAAGGGGTACAGAACAATGCCTTAATATTTTTATATTGAATGTTATATTATTATTAGCAGTGGAGGGAGATGGAAAGCAGCATTGTGAAGATAAAACCTGGTTTGTGCAAGGAGATCGATAACCTCATTAAGAAGGAGGATATCACAGTTTCTGTTGAAGACTTCGTTAATTCGGCAGTTCGCAATTATCTGATAGAATATCGTGCTAAAAAGATACGAAGAAGGACTAAACCACTCATTAGTAAATTGAAAAAGAGGGGGTATGCCCCAAAACCGATTACTCGAAAAGAGAAAATAAAAACTGCCGAAAATTATCTGAAAGAAAAGGGTTTAGGATATGAAGATTTCTCTTAGATGAACTCATCTGGGGAATAAACATCTATAAGCTTCTCAACGGGCTCGAAGTCCTTTTTATTCCATGTAACGATACAATCTGCCTTTGCCTCTAATGCAAACGCGACATGAAGATCATCGGGTCGATGAACTCTTTGAATCTCTTTTCTTTTTCGTATATGATCACATATATGCCTTTTCTTTTGGGGCAGATACTCAATATATCCTACATCCAATCCAATCCCTTCGAGAAAATCGAGAACTTCATTCTTTGATAGATATGTATGAGCTGATATCTCCTTAACGGTTAGGTCAGATATTATTAATTTGTGCTTGTCTTCGATACAAATTGCAAAGAACTGCTCAACTCTATAGTTCATAACCTCAAATTTGCCGCCAAATTCCTAGTTTATGTAGCTTATGATTACATTTGAATCGACATACAACCTCATCTTGACAAGTAGTTATATGTTTTATCTCAAATTAAATAAGAACATGATAACGATTGACGGCTCGAGGGGGGAGGGCGGGGGCCAGGTTTTGAGAACCTCTGTCGCTATGAGTGCCGTTACCGGGAGGGAGTTTAGAATAGAGAACATCAGGGCGAAGAGAAAAAATCCGGGTATAATGCCACAGCACTTAAATGCCATATCGTCCACGGCTAAACTCTGCAATGCCGAGACAAAAGGGCTCAGGATCGGATCCATGGAGCTGGAGTTTTACCCAAAAAAAGTTAAAGGGAGGAGATTGAACCTGAATATTGGGACTGCGGGCTCAATAACCCTCGTTCTACAGGCTTTGATGATCCCGTCTATTTTTGCCGATGGGGATGTGAAAGTAACAATTACGGGAGGTACGGATGTCAGGTGGAGTCCACCGATAGATTATTTGAGATTCGTTACCCTACCGATCCTGAAAAAATTCGGGTATAGTGCAAAAATTCAGTTAATTAAAAGGGGTTACTATCCTGCGGGAGGGGGCAAGGTAAAGGCAGTAATAGAACCGATAGAGGGGATGGATAGGATTAAACTCATGAATCGGGGTGGATTGATATCTGTAAAGGGGATCTCCCATTGCCATTTAGATCTAGAAAAGACAAGGGTAGCGAGAAGGCAGGCGAGATCTGCGAGGTCCGTTCTCTATAACGAGCTGTCCAATATGGGCTTTCACGGGGATATAGGGATCAAACAAGAGTATTCTGAGGCGTTATCCTATGGTTCTGGGATCACCCTGTGGGTCGAGACAGAAAACTCCAGAGTGGGGGCAGATTCCGTTGGGGAGAAGGGAAAGAGGGCCGAACTGGTTGGGAGAGAGGCCGCCGAAGATCTGATTAAGGAATTAGATTCAACTGCTCCACTGGATAGATATATGGCGGATCAGATAGTGCCCTATCTGGCCATAGCCGGCGGCTCTGTGAGGGTGAGTGAGGTAACAGAACATGCAAGGACTAATGTGGAGATAGTGAATGAATTTGGCTTTGATGTCGAGATTGAGGGGGATGTTATTAGGGCTAAAGGAGTTTTTTAACTGTTCTCCTGATATCATCAAAAACCAGATCAATGGGCTTTGTCCCGTCGATTTTAGTTACATCATCAAACGTTAGATAGTTTTTCCTCACCTTTTCCAAGAATAAATTATATCTGGCAGTTTCTGCCTCGAGGGTCGTCGGCCTTTCGAACCTCTCGAACTTGATATACTTTGATATCTCCATATCGCGCTTCTTTTCCAGCTCTCTCAGCCTCTTTTCCGATTCTATAATCCGTTTAATAGCCTGCTTCTGTTGTAATTTTCCATAGAGTGCTTTCCTATTATTTTGAAAGAACTTTCTTGCGGCCTCGATTTCTCTGTCCAACCTATCTATTGTCTCCCTGAATTTCTTATCCTTCTCCTGAATCTTGGGAACTGCGGATTCGGGAGGTATATCCAACAGGAACGCTATGTCGGGTTTTTTCTCGATTGCGAAGGAGTTGATATCTATGAGCCATTCCCTGTCAACCCCCTGAGCTGCCTGATATGCAATGGTCGAGTGGTAATATCTCTCCGATATTACGATCTTTTTATCACGAAGGGCCGGTTCAATCTCCTTCTTTATGTGCTCGTATCTATCTGAGGTAAATAGTAAAGCCAGAGCGTGGGGATCTATTTGCACTCCACTTGACAGAATAGCCTTCAGACAATTACCAATAATGCTGCTGGTAGGTTCGGCGGTTAGGAGAACATCGCGACCTTCCTTTATCAACCACTCATACAAGAGCTTGGCCTGGGTCGTTTTTCCACAACCATCTATGCCCTCCATAACTATGAACATGGTTAAACGCCTCTAACCTGCAGTAATTCCCTCTCTTCAAGTTCTCGTATATCGATGCCCCTCATTGCCTCAGATAAACCCTTTGATACCTTGGACAGTACCTCGGGGTCATCGTAGTGTGCCGTTGCCTCTACTATGGCTGCTGCCATTTTGACCGGATTCTTGGACTTAAAGATCCCGGAACCCACGAAATTCCCATCGGCACCCAATTGCATCATTAGTGCGGCATCTGCGGGTGTAGCTATGCCACCGGCCGCAAAATTTACGACCTGTAATCTTCCAAGTTTTCTGACCTCCTTTAGCTCGGACAAGGGTACCTGAAGGCTTTTTGCCTCCCTGTAGAGCTCATCATCGTCCATGCTCTGAACCCTCCTTATCTGAGAGTTTATCAGGCGCATATGTCTGACGGCCTCTACGATATTTCCGGTCCCAGCCTCACCCTTCGTTCTGATCATCGCTGCTCCCTCAGAGATTCTCCTTAGGGCCTCGCCAAGATCCCTTGCCCCGCAGACGAACGGGGTCTTAAATTTTTTCTTGTCTATGTGATTTTCCTCGTCTGCCGGGGTTAAAACCTCGGATTCATCGATCATATCAACCCCTATGGCCTCCAAAATCTGTGCCTCAACGAAATGACCGATCCTTGCCTTTGCCATTACAGGAATCGTAACTGCGTCCATTATCTCCAATATCTTTTGTGGATCCGCCATTCTCGCCACACCGCCGGATGCCCTGATATCTGCAGGGACCCTCTCCAGGGCCATTACAGCCACTGCCCCGGCTTCCTCAGCGATCCTTGCCTGCTCTGCGTTCGTGACGTCCATAATGACGCCTCCTTTAACCATCTTCGCAAACCCCCTCTTGAGCAGGTCCGTTCCCGTTTTTGCTTTCACTTTTCGCCAACTATAATATTTGATTCGATTAAAATAAGTCGTCTCCAGATATCCTTAAAGATGAACTCATAAGGATTTGGAAGATCGCACATTTGGGGATTTATTCACTTCAGGAAAAAAACTTAAGGTAATCTCATCTCAGATGCACGGAAGAGCACCTCCTTAAAATTCTGTACGCGGTTATCTCTGATGACTATACCTTCAGATCTCAGGAGTCTGATCTTCTCTGAAATTCCTCCATTATAACCACCGATTCTTCCATCTGAGCACACCACTCTGTGACAGGGAATTTTTATTGGCTCCGAATTTCTTTTCAATGCCTGACCAACTGCCCTCGCAAGCTTTATATCTCCTAGAAATCTTGCCAATTCGCCATAACTCGTTACCTTGCCCTTGGGTATCTGTTTTGTTAGTGATAAGACTAATTCATCAAAGTCCATTTTCACAACCAAAAGGTTTAAATAGTAAAAAACATAATGTATTTAAAAGATGAGGAGTAATTTATATTCATATCACAATTAAATTAATTGGGTGTAAACCATGACAGAACAAATGAAAACAGGTATTACCGAGCTGGATGAGATATTAAATGGCGGGATCCCAAAAGGGAGCTCCATTCTCCTCTCTGGGAGCTGTGGTACGGGTAAGACGATTCTTGCGGAACAGTTTCTATTCTATGGAGCTAAGGAGTACGATGAGATAGGTATTTACATATCCCTCTCGGAACCGAGGGACAAGATAATAGCAAATCTGGAACCATTCAAGTTTTATGACCCCAAATTGATAGAGGATGATAAGATAAAGATTTTAGATATAACCCAGGATGCCAGATTGATAAATCTGGAGCCATTAACGGTAAGTGGAATAATAAACATGGTAAGCTCCATCATCAGGGATAGTGGGGCTCAGAGGGTTACACTTGACTCAATAACAGCCATATGCAATAGCCTGGAGAGTGAGAGGAACATAAGGGAGTTTATCTTTGAATTGGGGCTTCAATTGGGTTATCTGGACTGCACGACAATATTTATATCAGAGGTACCACCAATGAAGTTTCAATACTCGGTATACGGTGTTGAGGAATTCATAGCAGACGGTGTGATCCTATTGATGGAGCACGAGGATAAGGGAGATCTCATAAGAACCTTACAGGTAGTTAAGATGAGGGGAGTAAACCACTCCAGGAATAAGCAGATATTACAGATCACTGAGAATGGGATAGTGCTTAAACCCATGTTCGAGCTTTGATATTTATATTTAGAATGGGAATTAAAATATCCTATTTCTCCACCACCCTGAAACCGGTTTTAGTCAGCTCCATATGCCCCGTTTTAATGGATGTGGGGGTTGGCAGGCTCAGTATCTTAATATCTAAATCATTGTTTATCTCTATGGTGCCATCCATCATATACCTTAATGTCATCTCAATTTGAGAATCGTGCATCCCCGCCCCAAGAAGGAAGAAACCAATACCTCCCGAAACTCTGAGTTTGGGTATTATGGCCCTGAGGAATCTGTAAATAGTATTTGGATCATTGTAGATAAAGAGGGTTGATAAAGAGTCAAAGATAAAACGATAGTAACTCTTCATTAGATAGAAGTCCTTCTGAGCCTGCGACATCCCGATCGTTAGGTCTGATAATGCGATCGAACCACCAATCCTCTTAATCGTCTCTGTGCTCTGTACATCCCTCCTTGCATTTAACGAATAACCATCAACCCAACGTAGAAGCTTTTCATTCTCCCCCCTGACCAGGGCCCATCCGTATTGGAGAGCCCTAAGCTTTAAATCTTCTGGCGAGTAGTTCATGGTAATGATCAATCCGGGCTCCTTCTGGATAAGCCCCCTGTATATGTATTCAAGACAGAAGAGATGTATCTCAATCCGGGGGGGTGTGATCAGTAGGATACATGTACCTGGAGAGAACCCGCCCCCTATGATTTTATCAAATCCTTGGATGTTCGTCGGAATAATATTTACTTTATCGGTCATTATAAAATCCCGTGTTTTGAGATATTTATTAGATTTTCTCTCTGCGTAGTTCGAACGAAATCGTAACATTAATTACATTAATTAACATGAAGGGGCATCCTGGATCATTGAGGAACATGATGTCACATAATAATATAGAAAAAAAGGATATATAAGCAGATAACGAAAGCCCCCGTGCTATCCCCTCCGATTGGATTATTAAACGACGTTTTACAGGGTGAAGCGTTGTTTTTATCTGCCAGCAGGCAGGTATCAGCAGAGATACGTTTTATCGTTATTGGCGCAGATTTCAGCGAGAAGGATGTCAAGAGACAGTTGATCTGGTAATCGATCCGCGTAAGACAAATGGATGGATCCTTCAAGAATTGAAACGATTAGAATGGGGAGAGGGAATATGGGCTGGGAGAGGATATTAGAACGGGAGTGAAAGCAGGAAACATGCGGGGGACGGAAGAACATGAGGAGGAAAAAGCAAAGAAAAA
>QMZJ01000051.1 GCA_003663115.1 Candidatus Altarchaeales archaeon
ATATGGCACAGTTAAATAAGTAAATATCTATAATTTAATTACATTTTTTGAAGGTATAAAATGCGATATATAGCCATCTCACAGTCCGAGATACAGGAAATTAAGAGATTGCATGAGTCCGTATTGTCAAAGTCAAGTGGTGGCTTGTTCTACTCAATTGGACGAAAATTTGGCAGAGATATGGTCAAGGAGATCCAGGATCGCGACAGATTCTTTGAGGAGGCAGCCAGAATATTAAAGGATAGAAACGTTGTAGAGGATATATTTTTTGATGAAAAAACCGTAACTGTGAAGGGTTCTATAGAGGTCAGGAAAGAGAATCATCCAACCTGTGATGTACTCAGGGGGGTGCTACAGGCTCTCTACAGAGCGTATTATGGCAAGAAGGTATACTGTGAGGAAATCCAGTGTGAGAGCACCGGGGCGGATAAATGCATATTTGAGATGAAAGAGGAGGTAATCTGATGGAGAGGATGGAATCCGGCATACCCGGATTGGATAAGATGATTCAGGGCGGGTTTCCCTTTCCATCGATAGTTCTTGTGGGGGGAGAGCCCGGAACGGGAAAGACAACGCTGGCTTTACAGAGCCTTTTTTATGGTGCAGAGAGAGGAGAGCAGGGTTTATATATTACAGCCATATCTGAACCAACATGGGTCGTTCAGAAATTCCTTGGGGAATTTGCTTTTTATTCGCAGAAGATAGTTGAAATGGAGAAGATCGTTTTTGTTGATATCGATGGCTCCATGTCAGAAGATTCAGAAAAGATCATGGATGTCCTTAAAAAAAATATTGAGAAGTACGAACCAAAGAGGGTGGTCATAGACCCAATTACTGCAATAAAAAATGCATTGAGTGGTACAATTACATACAGAAAATTTCTGCACGATCTGATGGTCTATCTGAAGACTCAGGGATGTGTAACTCTTTTAATTACCGAATATAGCTACTCCGATGTTCCGAGATCTGTAGATGCCTATATGGCCGATGCATTAATAATCCTTTCTTACCTGGAGATTGAGAATGCCAGAAAGAAATATCTGGAGGTTCTGAAAATGAGGGGAACAAAGCATCTAACTGGTAGAAGATCACTGGTTATCTCGGATGAGGGGCTTCGAGTTCAGCCAGAGCTGAGATAAATATGCTTCGGTTATGACCGAAGAAAATAGAAAGGTACTTATCTATAAAGGTATATGAATTTAATAGGATGCCATTCTGTGTGAATTGTGGAGCCGAGATCCATAGAAAGTGCAAGAAATGCCCGAGATGTGGCAACGATCCGTGGAAACTGGTAAGCCCAGAGGAGGAAAAACCACCCAGATTAGATAGTAAATCCGAAAAGCTATATCTGGCTCCAATATTGTCTGTCCTCGTACTTCTTGGCGCCATATTTCTATTGTTTAGTTTTTCTATATGGCAGCTGGGTGTTTTTGGTGGTGCCCCCTCCAGAGGATATTATGAGAAAGATGTCGTTGGAGGCCCCCGTGAGATAGTGCTCGGTATGCCATATCATGTCTATAGGGCCTTCGACTTCGGTGAATTTGCCATTTTCATCAACATCATAGGGCTATCAATGCTTGTATGGTCGTGGCATAAATTACAAAAAGAGGTTAAATCCATAAGGACCCTGACGCTGGCTGTTTCAGGGATTGTGTTCATCATCTTCGCCTTTTTTGTCTTTATCTTTGGATTCAATGATCTGTTGACCTTTACCGGGGGTAATGTCTATTACAAACCCACATTCACCCAGCAGTATGGTTGGATCATTGAATCGGTTATCTTCGGGTTTCTGGGATATTTCCTTCTATATCTGGCTGAGAGGTTCGGGAAAAGGGAGGGCGTTAAAATCTCTCTATATCCGGTAATAATGATCCCGGTAGCCTACGTCCTGATCCTGGTTGTTCTTTTAGTTTATATCTTTGGGTTGCATAACTTCCTTCATATCAGAGATCACACCAACTACAGAACAAATCTCTCATGGATTGTGGAGACGTTTGTCTTTGGTCTATCGTGTTTACTGCTCTTTATTCGTGCAGAAAAGATACGAAGGACTGAGGGGGTAAAATTGGATCTTACAAAACCGTTGATGCTCACCTCTTCTATTCTCCTGATTGCAACCTTAGTTGTATACCTCTTTGGTGCTCACTCATCCTTCTGGGATTTGAGGGATAAGATCGATCTTATCTGGATGGTAGAGTTGTTGGGCTTTGGAATTCCGTGTGTGGTTTTCTTTATGAAGACAGAGGGCATCAGAAGAAAAGAGGGTAAGATGAGATCCATCTATCCGTCTATACTAATTCCCACCTCTGCCATACTTCTTCCAATAACGGTTTTTGTGTACATAGCCGGGGTTCATTTCTCCCTCTATCCTCCACCGTACTCAGACGCTAATTTTTCATGGATAATTGAGGTCATACTCTTTGGCACCCCCTCAATTACATTTTTAATAGTGAGTGATAATATCAGAAAGAAAGAATTAGATGGAAGATCCATCCTGCCATTTGCCCTATTACCCATCTCCTATCTGTTCCTCTTTATTTCATTGCTTGTATTTTTCTTTGGTGTCCATTCAGCATTATGGGACGACTATGGAAACGACAATTTCAAGTGGATCGTTGAGGTGATCGTCTTTTTAGCGCCTTCATTGATATGCTTGATTTACAGCAATGAGGAGAGAAAAATCCAGCCCGCGTTCATGATCTCTGCATCCACTACCCTCCTGATCTTGGCATTATTTGTTTATATCCCCGGAATTCATTGGACACTGAGTGATTACAAATTCAACTCAGATAATTTCATAACTATCCTGATCGAGGCATTGATCTTTATAGCTCCAGCGATAGTCTTTCTTATCCTTGCCGATAGGATGCGGAAAAAGGCTGGGGAGGTAAGATCTATTTTGCCATACCTCTTAGTTCCGGTATCCTACATATTACTTCTCGCATTCCTCTTCGCCTATATCCTCGGAATCCACGGAACCCTATCGGATAAATACGGGAAAACAGATTTCATGTGGTCGATTGAGGCATTATTATTCCTCACTCCCGGGATTTACCTCCTGTGGAGGTCTGACAGGATAAGAAAAGCGGAGGGAGTTCTGGGTTCGGTCTTCATATATCCGCTTTATGGCCTGGGAGGTGTTCTCATCGCAGCGACTATTCTCGAATTTATCCTCGGTTTGAATAACTTCCTCTACAGCACAGAACAAAATTTAAATTGGCTCATAGAGACATCAATCTATCTGATATCGGCTGTTATACCATTATATCTATCTGAGAAAATTTCTTCCAGAGGGTAGGCCTTTAACGTATGTAACTCGGGGTCTCCTCGACGAACTCCTGTTGTCTCTCAATTGCCTTCTTCTGCTCCGATATAACCTTGCTCATCCTGCTTATCTGCCTCTCCGTTTCCTTTGCCTTTTCTACGAGCTCCGTCATATCGATCTCAATTCCAAGGATATTTGTCAGGACCTTAAGAACCGCCTCGGCGGATTTGGCATCGATTATCTGCCCGTGGGTTTCACCCATCAGACATACGCCATCAATTCCGCGCTGCATTCCCAATCCAAGAAGAAGCCCAGACGCCCCGAAGATTGCTCCTCCCCCTTTGAAGATAACACCGAGTTTCTTGAGGTCTTCAACTAACTCTCTGTTGGTTGTAGCTCCGAACACCTTCGGCTCCTTTGTAATGCCCCCTGTTCCAAGACCTCCAAGGGTGAAGATCTTCACCACGTTAAATTTCTCCGCCATATCGAGAATCTTCTCGGAAATTTGATACTGGCTATCTGGTGTTATACCCTGAAACTCTCCAGTAAGGAGGATTAGATCGTTTTTTTCACCCCTCCAGTAGTGAAATTCCATATCTACGAGCTTTACCGTTCCATCCTTTCTTATTATCACCTGTGGCGGTAGATAGGGGGAATAAAGCTCTATAAATTTCTTGGCCTTTAGCTCATCCAGCATATGATCTGCCGCTAATTTCCCCACCAGACCTATTCCGGGCAATCCCTCGATCAGGATGGCGTTCTTTAAAATGGGCTCCTCCAGTATATTTATCACCACATCGTCCATTTTCGCTATTATATTTTTTCGCTATATAATATTACATATGAGAACTAAAAAGGGACTGAAAAGATATTTCTCAATTTTGGAGGGGGAGGAGAAGGCAAAATACCTCCTCTGCGAGAATTTAGATGAGAAAATAAAATCGGCAGAGGAGATCATGCGTAGTTGCCATTTCTGTGAGAGGAGATGCGGGGCTAATAGAACTGACGGCAGAAGAGGGTATTGTGGGGTTCTCGAATCAAGGATCGCTTCGGAATTCGTACACTATGGTGAGGAACCGGAATTAATTCCCTCATATACGATATTCTTTTCCGGTTGTACATTTAAGTGCGTCTACTGTCAGAATTGGGACATAAGCCAGTATCCCGAGAGAGGGGTTCATATCCGACCGATGACCTTGGCCAGTATGATTTCAAGAGCAAGGGCAATAAATGTAAACTGGGTTGGTGGGGACCCCACACCGAATATATTCTACATCTTAGAGGTTCTGAGGTACTCTGAGAGGAATATACCCCAGATCTGGAACTCGAATATGTATCTTACCGAAGAATCGATGAGGCTCCTTGACGGGGTGATAGACCTGTATCTGACAGATTTCAAGTACGGAAATGATCAATGTGCTTGGAGACTCTCAAATGTCAAAAATTATACGGAGATAATAAAAAGAAATCACAAGATAGCAGAAAAGCAAGGCGAGGTCATCATAAGGCATTTAGTTTTACCGGGACATCTGGAGTGCTGCACAAAGCCAATACTACGATGGATCTCAGAAAACCTGAAGAGCGTCAGGGTAAATATAATGGAGCAGTACCATCCAGAGTACAGGGCGATGGAATACGATGAGCTTAGAAGGAGGCTTACCTATGAAGAGTTTCAAGAGGCAGTGAAATTTGGCGAGGACCTTGGCCTGGATCTCGTAGAATAGAGGATCATTCAATATACATGCAATATATTTATAGTTGCTTTCATCGAGAGAGGTACCCCTCGGAACCGGGGCGAAGGTAGATTGCCCAAGGGGTATCTGGGGAATTTATCTCGCAATACTCCGGGACTGACTATTTTTGTCCCAAAAGCCCGAAAAACCTAAGAGTATTTAAACTCAAACTAAAATATTATAACCCAAAATGTCCAAGAAAAATTTAATCGGGGTTTCGATATTGTTGTGCATTTTTGTTATTAACGGCATTAATGCGCATCCTATTAATTATATAACCCTAGAAAACAAGTTTAATGCGAGGATGGAGATTACGGATTTATACGTAGTAGACTTGAATAATGACGGATCTAAGGAGATAATCGCCACCTCCTATGACAGCAAGGTCTATCTGTTGGACTCGGCAGCAAATAAGATATGGCAATATGACGCAAAAGCCTATGTCTATTCCGTAAATGCGATAGATATGGAAAACGATGGACTGCCGGAGATAGTTGCCGGATCCTCCCGTATTCACATTCTAGACTTCAACAGGACCGTGTTAAGGAGATCCCAAAGGTTAGACCCTGTTAAGAGGATGGTGGTAGGTGACTTTGATCTGGACGGTTTCGATGATATAATGGTCAGCACCGGTAGAATTCGTAGCAATACCGTGTATATATTTAATAATAAATTCGAGATCCTGTGGCAAAAGAGCGTCAGAGGGGAATTTCCCTGGGGCATAGCGATGGGGGATCTGGATAATGACGGAAAAAAGGAGGTCATAATCGGTGGTTCCGAGATTCTTGTTTATGATGCCGACAAGAACCTGGCATGGGGCTTCAAACCGGATGGCGGGGTCGGGGATCTACTTGTTGAAGATATAGACGATGACGGAAAAAAGGAGGTGTTGGTTGGTTCCTATTCAACTTTCTATGTCCTTACAAATGATGGAGGATTAAAATGGAGTTATAAGACAAAAAGCACGGTAAAGAGCATTCATGTAACGGACCTCGAACACGATGGAAAGAAGGAGATCATAATAGGTTCCGATAAAGCCTATTTATTCGACGCTAAGGGAGATCTTATCTGGAGTTTCAACACCTCCGGTGATGTGAATTTCGTTCATTCGGGGGATCTAAACTGGGATGACACAGAGGAGGTAGCCGTAGGATCAAAACGTATATATGTCCTCGGAAAGGATGGTAACGTACAATGGGAATATGAACCGTACAGGGCGGCAATGAAGTTATTGATTACTGACGTAGATAACGACGGAAGAAATGATCTGGTGGTGGGTGGACTGGATAATACAGTCTATCTCTTTAAGGCGAGGGAGGTCTACATAAGGGGAATACAATCCTATTCTCTCTATGAAGAGGCAGAGGAGCTCTACAATAAAGGTAACTATTCGGGTGCAAAATCAAAGATAGAAGAGGCAATATACATAAGAGATAGATGGAACATTGGCAAATGTAAAGAGGATACAGAAAAATGCGATTCTTTACTTCAAAAAATCAACGAGAAGTTACCCTCCACGACCACAACAACCACAACAACTACCACATTGCCCATTACAACAACCATCGAAGAAACAACCACTACCACACTGCCCGGTGGAGACGGTACGGGATTCATAATACCCGCAGTTATCATAATTCTGGTAGCGGTAATGATCTACCTCATCAGAAGGAGGTGATTATCTTTTCTCCAGCCGCTCCTTATGCTTACTTGGCTTTTTCGGTGACTTCTTCACTCTCTTAGGTCTCTTTTTTCGGGCCTCTCTACGAGCCTTTAATTCCTTATTAAGCTTCTTGACGTTCTCAAGCTCCTCCTTTATTATCTTCTTCTTCTCCTCGAAGCTCTTATGTGTTTTCTCTTCTCCTCTGGATCTATCCTTAACGATATCCTCGGTCTCCTCAACCCTTCTGAATCTACTGTAGAGGACATACAAGACTGCTATCACAAGCAGGCCAGCAGAAAGGACAATAAAGATATTCAGTCCATCGGACTCCTCAGCCAATGTGGTAGTTGTCACGGGGATGGTGGTAGTTGTGCTGGTTGTCGTAACCCTGGTTGTGGTAGTAGTCGAAGTCGTAGTTGTTGTAGGAGAAGTGGTAGTCGTAGTTGTTGTAGTGCTTGTCGTAGTAGTAGTTGTAGTCGTTGTTGTTGTGGATGGCTCACAGTATATCACAGAAAGACTCACCTCCTGGCTCCGATATCCCGACTTAGTCAATTTTATCTCATACTCCCCCGTATCAGCCGGAATAAAGGATGCCCTTCCATCAGAGTCCGTTAGGATTTCCCCCACAGAGATACCTCCAAGGTAGATATCTACCCTAACTCTGGGTATGGGGTTATCGCCTCGATCCGTGGTTCTTATCGTTACCTCCTTTCCCGTGCAGTTCCCTGAGATATTAACCTCGAAATGTCTTCTATGGGGGAGGGTGGTTGTCTGACCATAACCTAGGATACTCAGGTATCCTGCCAAAAATGTAAATACCAGCAAAAACAAAACAGATGTCCTGAAAATGTTCCTTAATCTCATTGTCACCCGCACACAACTCTTATGTATCTATTTACTTTTTTGGAAATATATATTTTTCAGATCAAACACCTCCTTCAATCTCATCCTTTAGATCCTCTATATCGCTCTTCTCTTTTCCTTTTGGGTATCTCGTATATATAAGATATAAAACAGATAGCAATAGTACCTCGGCAAACACTATTGTAAACGGGTTTATGTCTATACCCCTGGGTACTAAAGGCATTGTTGTAGTTGTCACTGGAATGGTGCTGGTCACCGTAACTGTTGTCGCAGTTGTTGTCGCAGTTGTAATCTGTTTAATAACTGTTGTACTCGTGGTAGTTACAGCGATTGTGGTCACGGGACAGGGCGGACAGGGACCGCCACAGTCTATTCCTTCTTCACCCTGATTCTGAATTCCGTCTGTACATGAGGGACAGGGTTTACAGGGCCCTCCGCAGTCTATGCCTTCCTCACACGCACCATCATGACAGTTCTGGATTCCATCGAAACAGCTCGGCATTGGCTTTGCCCCGTAACTACCACCTCCATGACCTCCACCGCCTCCACCCCCACGGTACAGAATGGTAGTAGTGGTAGTAGTCGGAGCAGATTCCTGCTTTATCGAGAAGGCACTAAAGGAATCCGTTTCTATAGTAAATAACTCTTTATCTGTATCCTTAGTTATTCCACTACTTACCTTCTGCCAGCTCCCAGAGCAATTTCTGTCTAGGAAATTCCAGTTACCACACTTATAGACCTCAAGATAATTCTCATTTGTATATCCGGTCCCGGAATAGCTCAGGTTTAATGTGGCATTTTCGATCACGTATGAATTATTTATTGCATATACCACCAGGTACC
>QMZJ01000052.1 GCA_003663115.1 Candidatus Altarchaeales archaeon
GGATTACAGAGTGTTTAAAGGCGATTAAATCAAAGAGGGTTATTTTATATTCTTCTCTGTTTTCGATCTTGATATGGGTTTCATTATATTTAGTGGACTATGTCCTGCTTAGGGGAATGGGTCTAAATTTAACCATAGAAAGAGTAATTCTAGGATCGACGTTATCGCTATTCACCATCATCCTACCAGTTCAGGGTTTGATGGGTTTTGGAACAATAGAGGGTGGATGGGCAATTGGATTCATGGCGATGGGTATATCTAAGGAAGTGGCAATAGTCTCTGGCTTTGGTGTGCATATAATTTTGATGATCTACGTTCTGATCTTAGGTGGTTGTGGACTCCAGTCGATTAAATTTAGGAGGGGATAATACAATACTTACAGAGACCATTCACATCCTTTTAAAAACAATTACACATCCGAATTCAAAAATGACATGTATGGGGGGGATGCGCCCCTCCCGGGGAGGGAACCTGTAATTTAACATTAGAATTTTCATCCTGGTTCTTCGTGGTCATATAATCCTATACTCTCTTCGATATGGTAACTCTTCCTACCTGCCCCCGAATAGTAATCCTTGATCTCAATATCCGCCAAGATTCCAGATACAAAGAACTGAATCCCCAATATGAGAGAAAGGAAAGAAGCCACTGCTAAAAAGTGATTAGAAAGGTCAATGCCTTGGAAGATCTTTAGGTAAGCACAATATAACCCGCCGATGATGCCGAGAAGTGAAAGCAAAATACCTAAACCACCAAAAACATATATCGGTCTAGTTGAGTATCTTTGCCAGAATGTAACTAGAATTAAATCCAAAATGCCCTTAATGAATCTCTTCCATCCGTATTTCGTTTTACCATGTTTTCTGGGATAGTGTTTTACCTTTATTTCACCTATTTTAAAGCCCTTCCATGCCACCAAAGCGGGTATATATCTGTGGGTCTCTCCGTAAAGTTCTAACTCATTTAGAACCTCTCTCTTGTACGCCTTTAACGTGCAACCAAAGTCGTGAATTTTAACGCTAGTGAGATGCCTCGCGAGAAAATTTGAGATTGTTGATGGTATTTTCTTTGTGAATGGATCCTTCCTGTCGGCTCTCCAACCTGAGACAACATCAAAGCCTTCATCCATCTTTTGCAGTAATCTTGATATATCCCCTGGATCATTCTGCAGATCAGAATCCATAGTAACAATTATATTACCTTTAGCGTGATCAAACCCAGCAGATATTGCGGCGGTCTGTCCAAAATTTTTCCTGAATTTAATGACTTTTACCCTCGAATCCTTTAGGTGAATTTCTTTAAGAATTTCAAAACTATTATCTGCAGAACCGTCATCGATGAAGATTATTTCATATTCCCTCTTGAGTTTGTCCATAGACTCTTTTAGTTTAGAGTAGAGCTCGGGGAGGGATCCACTCTCATTTAGTACGGGAATAACTATCGATACTTCAGTATTTCCGGGCATTGATATCACAACTATCTCTTTATTAATTATTAGCAAGTTGTGATAAATACTTACTCAGAAAAAGAATCATATCAGCCCATTCAGTGCCACATCGGGTATCTTGTGATCGAATTTAACGACGTCGTGAACCGGATAGACCTTTATCGGGGATATATTCAATTTAGTCAGGAATTCCTCCAGACCCTTGTGCTTTTCTGGAACCAGAACCTCTACTATGATCTTCCCGTCAAATGTTCTGAAGACCTTTCTTGCTTCCTCAAATCCAGCTATATAGTTTGCTGTATCTCTGGATTGTGATGGCGGGACATCAATCACAATATACCCGATCTGCAGACCCAGATCGTGTGGATGAAGGATCGCAGAGAAATTTTTTATTACGCCCCTCTCCAGCAATCTTTCTGCCCTCGTGAAAACCGTTGTATGAGGAACACTCAGCTTCTCTCCGAGCTCCCGAAAACTAAGTCTTGCATCCTCCTGCAGATGTTTGATTATGTTCAGATCGAGGTTATCGATTTTCATTTGTTGTATAATATATTATATCCATCATATATAAATAGACAATATAGAAGCCGAGGAATATAGTTATAAATATTATCTTATTTATATGGGTATCCACACACCTCTGGAAGATTCTTTAATTGCAAAAATCTAATACGTATTGTTCTTTACATCTAAAATGAGGTCCATAAGACCAGATATTACATTCGGACACCTATTCATCGCAATACTTTTCTTATTAATTATCATAACCTACCTCTCCGAGTATATAGCTCTCCATTTTCTGTCGTTTATCGTTCTATTTGCGGGGGGTAGCAGTAATAAGAAGGTCCTCCTCTTTTTCATTTTTTTATTAACACCTTTACTTGCCCGGTATATTTTTAAGAATTATGGGCACGGTAAGCATTTTCTGAGATATACGTGTTTTTTTCTAATTTTCAACTTCTTTCTGTATATACTCGGGACATATATGCTGTATTCATTAAGTAGGGAGTACAATGTTTCACCCTTCAATTACTTTGTATTTTTTGAAGATGGCAGGTCTGCGGGAATTATCGGAAACCTGAACAATAATCAGATCCTGAAACCGGTGATCAATATCCTAACAGATCTTGTGCACATATCACCATTGCTTCCGGCGGGTTATAGATGGATCGATTATTTTTTTCCTCCATGGATTTTTTATCTCTCGTCGATACTGCTTTTGATATCGTTTTATTTCTGGACAAGGATGGGTATCGAATTAATTGAAAATCCAGTGGACCTATTATTGGCATCTCTACCATCCTACGGACTTTTTGTTACGACCATCGATGGAGGGGTTTTCACACCTTTCGCCATGTCGAGTATGGGGGCACTCCTCTCATTCATGGTCTATAAGTTATATGAAGAAAAATCATTCAGAAAGATCTTAGTTATAATTGCGGTCTCAATAATTCCACCAGTTCTGATACCCTGCGTACTGCTCATTTTCTCCATAAATTACCTTTTTTTGTCACATGTTCTTATAAGCCTCATGTACGGTTTTTTGATCGCAACACTGACATTGACGAGACGTGAATTCTACTCGGAGGCGATCTCGGAAAAAATTATTGACTATCACAGGAGATTTCTAAGGCTATTAAGAATAAATTTATCAGAGAAAACGTCAAGATTTTATATATACCTATCCTCTATTTCTGTGATGGGGTTTATATCTCTGTGTCTTTTTGTAATCTGTATTTCCTCTGGCTATGCACACTGTGGGTTGATGCCAGAATCATTGATGCAGGAATCAAATTTTGTGGTAGAGGCATACAAGCAAGAATTTTTGAATATGAGTGAAGAGGAGATATCTGAATTTTTTATTGAAAGGGATATACCCTTTCTAATCAGGTCCAGGGATGGTCCACATGTCTATGGAGAGCTTTCTTTTGATGAGTCAGTGAGCTTTCATGAGTTAAGAAGGAGATTTAGAACTGAGGGTATAGCAATATACCCAAGAGACCTTGAAGCAAATGGCACCATAAATGTATTGATAATCCCCGATGACCGTATATCGGAGGAGGAGTTTAACGACATATCTCAACTTGACGTGGTATCTCATATAAGTAGAAGGGACGGAGGCATTTTTCTGGAGGTTATGGATAGATACCATGGCGTAATGAATGAGATATACAGAAGACTGAGGGATAAACGATATTTCTTAGTTATCTTTCTTTAGTAAGGACCAACCCACCTCACGGTCACCCACTGAAACCCGCCATTAACCACCAAGATAAGGTTGAGAATTATATTTAAGATTATTAATGCGATGGCTATTAGTCTCCACTTATTGTCGAATTCCGTCCTGAGGGAGAAGGGCACTATGAGAAATGCCGATGGGATGATATACCTCGCAAAATTGGCTAAGGGATGGGACTGGTAGCCTATGACCGCATAATATGTCAGAAGCAATAGTTGAGTAGAAATTGTCAGGAATATTACACAATTCCACCCCCTCCCGCGTCTATTCCCAAGGAGTAAGAGATTTCCATTCAGGAATATGGCAAAGTTAATGAAGGCGAAAAACTCGTTATCCATGAAATAATAGGGAAATATGGCACTCTCATGCATGCTGTAGTACTTTCTAACCGCTTCCCCGTAGGGGAGATTTTCATCGAAGTGGTGTTCCCTTGTATACGTGAATGCATAGCTATGGAAGACTGAAAAATCCGTAAATAAGGTCCATGAGATGAAGGGGAGCCAGATGATAAATAAAATAATAATAGCTTTACTCTTGAATCCCTCCCTCAGGATAAAATATATCGAAAAGAATCCCAGAAAGAGTATTGCTGAATACTCTATCATGGGCGCCAAGGCAAAGCATAAAACTGCCTTTTTCAATCTCGAGATATCTTTACTTTTTTCGTAGTCCAGATAGCTGGTAATTCCAACCGATAGGATGGCTATGAGTGTAATATTCATACTGATATGGGTCAGAGATTCGAGATAGAAGAGGGGAAACGTGCCATAAAGCAAACACGGAATTAGAGGATCCTTATTGTTTCTCTCAAACCAGTTCCATATAACGTGCAGACTTAACAGGAACAGGAATGTTGTAAATATCATCGACCCGTGACCGAGAAGAGCGATAACTGGGGAATAGATATAAAATACAAGTGGGGGGTGGCAAACATAGATATCTAAGGGATTGTGATCGCTCCAGTAGGAGACATAGGTTGGAAGCCCCGCGACGTAGGGATATCCTTTTTCTATCGTTGTCTCCGTTAATTTTAGGAGAACATACACATCCCCGTTGGTGAAATAGATGGCAATGAGCCTTATAGCAAATACTACTAAAAGAACCCAGAATTTCCTGTTGTACCTTTTTTCACTAAAATCAAAGAGATATTCATTTCTAAAAAAGAGGTAGTAAATCAGCAGGATCAATAAAATGCCAGAGATTATTACTATTTGCTTCATGTTTCTTACTATACGTCTCCTTTTCTTTTTAACATTCTAAGATAATAAATAAGAAGGTGAAAACCCCCAATCTGAAACCCAGGAGGATGAACCTCAAGCCCGAGTATGTAAACGGGTTGTTGGGCATGAGCTTTAGCATGGAAGAGATAAAAATACTCCTGGAGAAGATGCGCTACGGCGTTGAATTGGATGGAAATAAAATTCAGGTTTTGATCCCGCCATACAGAACAGACGTTCTGCATCCGATAGACCTGATTGAGGATATTGCAATTGCCCACGGCTATGAAAACTTCGAGCCGGAGATGCCCAAATTGGGTACAGTCGGTGAACCCGACGAATTAGAGAGATTTTCATCTACTCTGAGAGAGCTGATGCTTGGCTTCGGTTTTCAGGAGGTTATGACGCTCATAATGACCAGTAAGAAGAATCTATTCGATAGAATGGGGGTTCCAGAGGAATTAACTACGATGACCAAAAGCCCCGTATCTCTGGAACACTCTATAGCGAGAACGTGGCTCATTCCATCATTGATGGAGGTTCTGGAAAGGAATAAGAACAGGGAATACCCCCAGAGAATATTCGAGGTCGGAGATTGCATTAATGCAAAGGGGGATGATAAAAGAAAATTGGCCGGAGTTATTGCACACTCAAAGACAAATTTCTCCGAGATGAAGTCGATCTTTACCGGGATACTGGAAAATCTGGGGATGAAATATAAGATAGAGGAATTCAAACACGGAAGCTTTATACCCGGGAGATGCGCATCCGTAAAATATGGCTTTTTCGGTGAAATTCACCCTAAGGTTCTGGAAAATTTTAATCTGGAAGTACCTGTAACCGCATTTGAGCTGGATCTAAGTCTGATCCTCGAAGGGTTATAGGCTTTCATTCTAAGAATGGATCCCAAAGAAAAATATAAACTGCGGAAGCTCATACACGAGTTAAAGGAGAAGAAGGGAAGACATACCGAGCTTGTATCGGTTTACATTCCAAAGGGATTTGACATAAACAGTGTTATCAGTCAACTGATAGATGAGCAGGGAACCGCGACGAATATAAAGTCGAAGACCACGAGGAAGAACGTCATCGATGCATTAGAGAGGATCATTCAACATCTAAGGCTGTTTAAGCAAACTCCGGAGAACGGTCTGGCGGTCTTCTGCGGAAATGTCTCCGAGAGGGAGGGAATCCAGGATCTACAACTATGGTCGGTAGAGCCATTTGAGCCCATCTCTGTGAAAATATACAGATGTGACCAGACCTTTGTTACAGAGCCACTCGAGGATTTGGTAATACCAAAGGACGTTTATGGTTTGATAGCAATTGACAACAAGGAAGCTACAATAGCAACCCTGAAGGGCGACAGATATAATATAATAAAGAAACTGACTTCTGGTTACAGGGGCAAGCACAGAGCCGGGGGTCAATCACAGAGGAGATTCGAGAGGATAGTCAGAGAGCAGTCTCATGAGTTCAAGGTGAGGGTCGGGGAGCATGCCACATCCATCTTCCTCGAAAATTTAAGGGATTTAAAGGGGATCATTATCGGAGGTCCGGCTGGGACGAAGGATGACTTCGTTGAGGGAGATTACCTCCACCACGAATTAAAGAAGAGGATCATTGCGGTCCAGGATATAACCTATACCGACGAATCCGGAATCAGAGAATTGATAGATAAATCTAAGGATATCCTAAGTAATGTGCAGATGGTAAGGCAGAAGACACTGATGCAGAGATTCATGAAGGAGCTGGTTTCTGATGGCAATATAGCTTATGCGGACGATATAGAAAAAGCCCTGAATGCGGGAGCCATAGAAACACTCCTCTTATCCGAGAATTTGGATGATGAGGTTATCGATAGATTGTATGAGAGTGCGAAGGCGACGGGGGCAAACGTAGAGATCCTTCCGGACAGCTTCGAGGAGGGTTTTCAGCTCTGGAATACCTTCGGGGGTAAGGCCGCTTTACTTAGATTTAAGATATAGGAAAAAGGAAGGGTTATTCCCCCCCTTCATAACTAAATTCTGTTTCTTCTCCGGGCCTCTCTTCCTCGCTAACTTCACTTTCGAAGGCTTTTGCGAGTTCTTCAAGCTTCTTTTTCCTTATCTCCGGTTTTTCCTTGAATATCTCCGCTATACTCCCTATACTCCCGAGAATCCCGGAGGTCTCCACGGGCAGGAATATCTTGGTTGCCTTACCGTCCGCGATCTTCTGTAATGCCTCCAGATATTTTATCGCTATTAAATCCCCCGTTGGCATTCCCCTGTGTATTGCCGAGTATACGTTCCTGATTGCCTCCGCCTCACCCTGGGCCACGGTAATTTTCTCGTATCTGGTTGCATCAGCCACTTTCCGTATTGCCTCCGCCTCACCCTCCGCCTTTAAAATTGCAGCCCGTTTTTGACCTTCAGCCTTTAAAATCTGTGCTTGCTTGACTCCCTCGGCATCCAATATTGCGGCCCTCTTCGTTCTCTCCGCCTTCATCTGCTTGCTCATTGCATCGGTAATATCCCTGGGGGGTTCGATTTTCTGCAGCTCAACCCTGGTTATCCTGACACCCCACTTGTCTGTCGCATCATCAAGAATCTTTCTGAGACCCGCGTTGATTCTTTCTCTGGACGTCAGGGTCTCATCCAGCTCCAGATCACCGATTACGTTCCTCAGGTTTGTCTGTGCCAGCTTCAATGCGGCAACCTCAAATCTCGCGACATTGTACACAACCCTGAAGGGATCCGTAACCTCGAAATAGATCACGGCATCGACTGTAACGAGGGCGTTATCCTTTGTAATGACCTCCTGTGGTGGGACATCTATGACCTGCTCTCTGAGGTCTACTTTAATTATCTTCTCGATAAATGGTATAATGAACTGTAATCCTGAGTCAAGGGTTCTCTGGTATTTACCGAATCTCTCTACCAGGCCCTTTTCGTATGGTCTTATAATCTTTATCGCCTTTGCGGCAAAGACCACAACCAAAAGAAAGGCGAATATTATCGGGTATATATCTAACGCCATTTTATCACCTCATAATTTTTTTACAATAAGGTGGGTTCCTTCGACTTTTATCACCTCGACCTCTTCCCCCTCGGGGATTATCTCATCTGCGTCGGCTCTCCATTCATCATTTTTCACCCTGACCCTGCCCTCGTTTGTATCTGGGTTAATGGTCTCTATAACCCTTGCCCTCTTTCCGATCAATGCATCGACTGCCGCCTCCCTGGGCGCTTTCTTTGTTATCCTCCTTGCAAAGGGTCTCGTTAGAATGACCAGAACTGCGGATACACCCAGAAAGATGGCCCATTGCATGATGTAGTCTGTAATGAAAAAAGTACTTATAGCAGCAACCAGGGCGCCTATGCCAAACCACAAGAGGAAGAAACCCGCGGTGAACATCTCACCTATGAAGAATATTATACCC
>QMZJ01000053.1 GCA_003663115.1 Candidatus Altarchaeales archaeon
AGCTTTATTTGCCAAGAAAAGTAAAGTTTGCTTTTATTATAACACTACCCACTATTTATTGGGTCGAGAATTCGACCGGTCGAAATCGATACTAAGATAAGGAGGTGATCTTATGAAAGCCATGAAGGGATTAACACTTGGAATAGTTGCCCTGATAGCATTTGGCTTAGTGGCATCGACTGCAAGTGCGTATTTCGGGTGCATTGTTGGAGCTAAAAATGCAATATGCTTCAATAAGGGAGCTTCAGATATCTTGGGCAATGAGACAAAAACCTTCAGTCTGTATCAGGCAGATCTGAGTGGTTTGGGATATGAACCAGTGAAAGCAGAGATCCAGTTTACAGTTAAAAACCCGAGCAATGTCACAGTTGGAGTAAAGTATGGTATAAATGGAAAATGGTATCAGACAGTGCTCGTTGAACCTGGAGAGACATCAACCATTAAGTCAAATGTAGATCTGGATGATTTAGAGCTTGGTCAGAGGAATGAAGTGGCATTTAAGACCACAGTGGAAGTGGAAGAGATCTTACCAATAAAGGGACACTTGGCAGTTAGATGGGCAAGGGAATGACCCTGCCCTTATTTTTTTATAAAGTAAGATAAATAAAAATAAATATTGGGTGAGGTGATATGAATGAAAAATGTAAAGAAGGTTTTATTGGGTTTTGTAATATTGTTTACAGGAGTACAGATGATATCTGCCGCGGAATTTACCGTGCAGATAGATCCTGGATTGAATTTGATATCGGTTCCTCTAAAGGACCCCGTAGTGATCGCGGAAGAAACAGATTGTAGGGATTATCAGTTGCGGTATTTTGGTGGCTTTTTGCAACTGGTGGAATCCTGTGATGGATATGATTACTGTAAAACAGACGGTGGTGGGAGATCGTGGCGAGTAATTAAGCTGAAGGATCTGATCAATGGAACCGATCAACTGGATGGAGGTATAGGTTACTTCGTTGATCTATCAAGTACTAAACCTTGTAAGATTAAATTCTCGGGAGATGAGTTCAAGATAGGTGAAGATAACCCTTATACAGTTACCCCGGTGTATGAGAACTATGCTGTCATTGGAGCACCATACATTCCCGGGGTGACTGACAATATAAAAGATGTGGCAGGCACATCCTTTGAATCCATTAAAGGAGAGTGTGAGGGGTTGATCAGTATGCCATATAAACTTAAGAGGGGTGTAATAGAGAGTTCAACAGAATTCGTAAAGGTAGCTTATTTGAAACCCGGGAGTGGATACATAGTCAAAGTAAAAGAGTCCTGTGATCTTGGGGGATATCCAGAATCAGGTATTCAGGAGTGCCCGGGAAATTCCAGCAGATTGAATATTCTTCCCTCATACATAACTAGGGTTAGAAGTGGGTACATAGATAAGATGACAGTACTCTATACGTTAACTGGGTTAAAAGCGAGCGAAGAGGTGCATATAAAGTGCGGATTTAGGGACGTGGATGGTACTGCGAAGATAACGGATCTCGGAGAGATTGAAGCTGATTCGGAAGGTATTATAAATGAGGAATTAACCTTCCCTGACGACTTTGATGGTGCGGAGCAAGGGAAATTTGTTGGAGATAAGGTATATTTCATAGGTTGCTACGTTGAACAAAGCGGAAGGGCGTGCAATGTACAGATATCGCCATTGATTGTTGGCGGTCACATGGACTGTCATGAGAAAATAGAGAATGCTACCGCGTGGATGGAGGGTTTTGGAGAAGTATATTACGTCAACGAATCCATAGACCTCGCGTATGTAGTTGGAGATATACCAGAGACGATACCAGAAACTGCAGCGATACCTGTTAGATGTGTTTCCTTCAATTCAAAGGGGCGAGAGGTGGCATCTGGTGCAACAAGAATGTCTATAGAAAATTGCTCAGATCTCGGATATCCAGAGGTGAATGGAAAGTGTGCAAAATACAGCATGCATGTTGATAAAGGCAAGGCATCTCACGCGGGGGTATATATGGTTGGGTGCTTTATACCATACATTGGAACATTGGAGAGAGGACTCTGTCATCCGGTGACTGCTGGAATTGCTGTGGCTGAGAAGACAGGAGATAGTGTTCCTCCAGAGATTACCGACTCTGGAAGTACCACCGATAAAATCAAGGTCACGGTGAGGGATGGTAGCTCGGCAATAATGTCAGGAATACAGAAGTTGCCAGTGACGGAGGTTAAATCCTATGCATTGATATCCTTTGAGAGTCCAGGGGCTGAGGATATATGCAAGGCACCGATGGATTGTACCGGAAATTGTTATCTAGCGGATGGAAGTTGTACGTGTACCTACGGAATTTCTACCGTGGCCAGTGAAGGGAACTATACAGTAACATTCAGGGTTAGTGCCATAGATCGGTCCGGGAACATAGGGAATCTGAAGCTGCTATTGAACTTCGAGGATGAATATCCAGTATGTTCCTAGTTATTTTATTTTTTATTTCTATTTTCTACGAGATAATACAATAAAAGGAGGTAGCTATGATGGATAAAAAGTTGGTTATAATTGCAATTTTTGTGATCGGAATTTTATTAATTTCCGGATGCGTGAGAAGAGGTAAAAAGGAGGTAAGTATTACAAAGGATCAGATAGACCAAAAATTTTCTGAATTTGAATCAAGATTTCGGGAAAAGCTCCTGGAGGGTTATGACTTATCTGGAGCGGGAGAGCTCTTTGAGAAGGCCAAGTATGCATATCAAAGAGGGGATTATAAACTGGCGGATAAATTTCTAAATGATGCATCTGCTGCAGTTGAAAGTGCAAAAAAGGTGGAGATTTCGATACCTGGATTCAGTATACCCGAGGAGGAGATTAACATATTCAACGATGTATCCGAAACAGAGATACTCGAGGAGGAAGAGATAAATATACCCAAATTTCCGGGAACTGGCAGCGGGGGGGAGGATATATTCCCAGAGCCGGAAGAGTTAGAATGAAAATAGGATCAAAAAATTCAAAGATAAAGCCGATTACGGTAATAGTTCTGGTAATATTTCTATCTGCCACTATAAATTCAGCAGGGGATCAAAAACTTCTGGGCAGGGTGAGAAATTTCCTTACGAATAGAGTGGATGGCGTTATCCGCTACTTGGAAGATATGAAGTTAAAAGTGGATTTGAGAGATGACCTTGCTGATGAACAAAAAAATGAGATAAAATCAAATTTGGATGAATATATAAACTTCTTTGAAGACAAGAAATCAGAGATAAATACGGCTGGGACAAGACATCAATTCATCTCCCTTGTGAGGGATATACGACAGAAGTGGAGAAAAATAGAGGTATACAAAGGAAGTCTGAGAGGGATTCTCTTTTGCTCAAGGTTTGACAATGTAGTAGTAAGGGCCGAAAACCTCTCGGATAGAATTGATGCGAAGATTTCCGAGTTGGAGGCAAATGGGGCAGACACGACAAAACTGAAAGGGCTTCACTTCGAGTTTAATACAAAAATTGATTTAGTGGAGGAAAAGGTCTCGGATGCGAGAAAAAAATTCGAATCTGATAAAAATGGGGAAGGTTATAATCTCTTGAAAGAAGCGAAAAAAAGCCTGCGCGATGCCTTCAATATCCTGAAAGATATCGTGAAAGAATTCAGGAGACTCCAAGGGTGACTGGAGATCCTCTAAAGAACGTATTTAAAGATGTGGATAGAGGGCTTTTAGAATCTATCCTTGGTGGATAGATTTAGATTGTTTCTGTTATCCTGCGCTTGTTATGATAAAGGTATATGAAAAAACCCGTAATCGGAAGTATCTGAACATAGTGAGGAAAACCCAAACTTGAAAGAGCAGAGGGTTTATAGAGGATATCTCTGTTATGGATAAAATCAAGGGATACAGCGCTCTCCTCCGTGGCATTTTAAGGGTCATGCCCTTCCTGTATGAACCCCATGAAATACTGGGTACTTTCTCGCTGGTGTGGAAAATGACTACGTTGACGTGATAATTACTGGAATACTTGCGGGAGGGAGGATATGTCCGATAGGAGTGTTATGGAGAGGTTTATCGACCTGGAGGATATAAACAGTGCAGATGTTGCATTTCTGGCGCTCTGTTATGAGTTGGATAGTGAGATATGATAAAAATTATTTGTTTCATTCCCTAACCCAACAGGGATATCAGTATCACCATGATAGATAATATTAAAGTAAAAAAAGTTATCCTCTGCTGAAATGGTAGGTTCTTCATCATTGCATCATTCAGGAGCTTTATTGAGATAATACTTGTAATCAGGCATATCCCTATTAGTAATAGATCCATTCTAATCCGGACCTCATGTATCCTCTCTCTCGGGAATATTATAAAAGAGGATTTTATATTTAAATTTGATGCTTTCGGAACCTTATCCTGGTGGTTTCTGCCCCTTCAAATTCTGCTCAGGCAGTTTCTGCCTAATGATAAATTCAGGACAGTAACTCGGTTATTTCTTTCTGTTCTTCTATTGTGAGATTCACCAGATTGTGTATATTGGCTCGGCATTTTTTGATGATCCTGGGGGCACATCCCCTACCATTGGAGTTGGAATGTCAGACTCTATGTCGTGTTCTAAGTCAATCAGGTCTTTTTTCATAACAGGTTCGTTATTCTCTGCCCCGTAACACAGAAACTGCAGCCAAGAATAGTCTTACCAGTACCAGCAGAACCAGAAATCAGGATAGTGGATTTCTCAGGTAACCCTCCCGCTTTTTTGATCATCGAGAGCACATTGGGGAAAAGTTCATCTCGTGGTACTCAGGGATTGACTATTTTGTCCCAGAGCCTGTTTTAAGTATTCATTCTTAATTTATTCTTCACACAGTTAAAATGGAGCTTCCCTGGACAGAAAAGTATAGACCAAAAAAACTTGATGAGATGGTTGGACAGGACGCCATAGTGGATAGATTTAAAGCCTATGTGAAGGAGAGATCTCTCCCGCATCTTCTTTTTGCCGGCCCGGCGGGTTGTGGTAAGACCACCGCGGCTTTGTGTATAACCAATGAACTATTCGGTGAGATTGGTGGTAATTTCCTGGAATTAAATGCATCGGATGAAAGAGGAATAGATGTGGTTCGTGGAAAGATAAAGGATTTTGCCAGGACAAGACCCATGGGGGGAGGCTTCAAGATCATCTTTCTGGACGAGGCAGATGCCCTGACCCCGGATGCACAGAATGCCCTGAGAAGGACGATGGAAACCTATTCTCGAACGTGTAGATTTATTCTTAGCTGTAATTATTCGTCCAAGATTATTGAGCCCTTACAATCCCGTTGCTCTCTATTCAGGTTTAAAAAGGTGCCCAAGGAGGCGATTAAGAAGAGACTGGAAGAGATCCTAAAGGCGGAGGGCGTAGAGTTTACAGATGCTGGCTTGGATGCCATTCTCTATGTCTCTGAGGGCGATATAAGACGAGCAATAAACATCCTGCAATCCGCCGCGGCCACTGGAAGGGTAGACGAGGATAACGTTTATTCCACAGCGGCGAGGGCCAGACCCGGAGATATAAGGAATCTCTTGGAACTGGCTCTGAGTGGAAAATTCCTGGATGCCAGAAATCTGATCGACAGATTAATGATGAGTTATGGAATGTCCGGGGAGGACATACTCCTACAGATCAACAGGGAGGTAATGAATCTAAACGAGGACGACGAGTTAAAGATAAAGATCATCGATTTGGTGGGGGATACGAACTTTGCTCTGGTAGAGGGGGCCAATGAGAGAATCCAGCTGGAGGCTCTATTGGCGAGGATCATTGGATTAAGGGCAAGATAGAGGATGAACCCCAGATTATTTGGTACCTCGGGTATAAGGCGATTGGTGAGTGAACTTCCACCTGAATTTGTTCTGAAGCTCGCTTATTCCCTTGGGACATATTCGGATGATAAGAAGATTGCCATCGGCAGGGACACAAGGAGTTCTTCGGAAAGGCTCGAGAATGAATTTATCTCCGGTCTGCTCTCCACGGGTCATGATGTCATCGATCTAGGAATCGTTCCAACCCCTGTAGTTGCTATGGCGTCAGAGGACTATGGAACGGGTGTTGTTGTAACAGCATCTCACAACCCGCCAGAATGGAATGGCTTCAAGTTCTGGGATAATGGCATCGCATACCTACCTGAGCAGGAAAATGCAGTTGAGCAAATTTTCTATTCTGGAGAATTTGGGGATAAGGGCAGTCGGGGTTGTGTTGAAGAGAAAGACTATATAGAAAAATATACCGAGAGGATACTGGACAATGTCGGTGAGGTTGAGAGGCCGGTAAGGGTTCTGGTGGATTGTGCCAATGGCGCGGGATCGGTTGTAACCCCCGTCCTGTTGGAGAAAATGGGTTGCGAGGTAATTGCAATTAACACGGAAACGAACGGGATATTTGCTCACGGACTAGAACCGACGGCTGAGAATCTACGGGAGACGTGCGAGTTAGTTAAAAAGAATAATGTAGATATTGGAATAGCTCACGATGGGGATGCAGACAGAGCCGCAGCGATCGGTAGCAATGGAAGGCTGATAGACTGGGACAATTTTTTAGCGGTGCTGGCCTATGGAAAAAACAAAGTGGTAACAACGGTAGATGCTTCCATGCGCATTGAGGATATCTGTAAGGAGGTAATATGGACACCCATAGGAGATGTCGCAGTTGCCAACGCAATTTCTAAGGAGAATGCAGAGTTTGGCGGAGAACCCTCGGGATCCATTATTTTCCCGGATGTACATCTATTTCCAGATGGTCCATTAACGGCGGCAAAGATCGTAAAGATGGTCTCGGAGAATAGATTTTATGAAACACTTGAGAAGATAAAAACCTATCCAATGAAGAGGGTGAAGATCTTCTATAAGAAGGAACAGAATCCAGAGAACCTGATGGATAGAATTAAATCGGAGATACTGGAGGAATTTAAGGATGACATTAAGAAAATAAATGAAATTGATGGAGTCCGGATTACAACAGACGGAGGGTGGTTCTTGACGAGACCCTCCGGAACCGAACCATGTATCAGGATAACGGCGGAAGCAAAAACAGAGGTTTTACTGACAGATCTGATAGAGAGGAGCAGCAGGTGCATTCGCCGGGTTATAAATTAGATGTCACATAGTACCTCCGCCACCCATTCCTTATTCCTTCTTTCGATGAGCATCTCGTGATACGTAACTGCCTTTATCTCCGTCTTTATCTCATGTTTTTTTGGATTGAATTTCTCCCCATACAGCTCGGCCTTTAACCTGTATCCTTTATTCCTGTCAATTGAAACATGGAACTTCTTAAAGAGCAACCCCTCGGTTTCAAATAGAAATAAAAGCTCGGAGAGAAAATCGTGAAGTAATACCTCCAGATCTTCTGCCTTTAATACTATTCTTTTCAGATCTTTTTCATCTATTGATTTCAGGTCCGAAATTGCAGAAAACATTGCTTTAGCAGAATTCTGAAAGCAATCATTTAGACTCTTTCCATAAGCCATAAATCTCAGATCGGCGACATGTTCCAGGAATTCAAAGTCTCTGGAATGCTTCATTTTGGAGGGATCTATAGATCCTTGTCCAATACGTCCAGAATCTTCGCCTTTATGAGCGCTTTCCCCCCTCTAGGTTCAGCCAGGATTCTCTCGCAAACCAGGCACCTAACCTGTGTTGCCGCTCGATCAAAGATTACCTGCTCATTTCCGCAATCATCGCATTTTACCCTTAAAAACCGACTCCTTGTTTCCCTCATTTTATTCTATCTCGGTTCTCTTCTTTGTTCTGGCATGATACGCCCTCTGGTGTTTTTTATTGCATACCTTACACGTTAAGATTAAAACTGGACGCTTTCCCACCTTGTAAACATCCTTCTTTGGGGTTCTGGGAGAGCCGCCATATCCTCTCTTTATGGCCTCATACTTCCTTCTTCCCTTTTTCATTGCTCCCTCTTTGCTCCTTTTATCCAGTCGCACGTCATGCTCCGTATGGGCATTGCAATGAGGGCAGTGGGTTTTGATTATGTTAGGTAATTTCATTTTGCTTCTTGACGTGTTGTAAACTCAATCCTGCTTCACAGTTTTGGCCCCGACCGAATCATAGATTCGTTGGACACAGAATCATGAAATGGTTTTACTGTCCCAAAAATCTCTGATTTTTGCGGAACCGATGTTCTGTTTTTCAGGTGTAATGTTGATAATATAATATTATTTTATGAATAAAAGTAACAGACTTACCATGACAATTGTTCTATCCACCCACATGCCTAACACCTTTAAATTGGTACAATAGTAATGTGTTTCAGGTGGATAGAATGAGCAACCTATCGATTAAAGAACGTAGGCGGA
>QMZJ01000054.1 GCA_003663115.1 Candidatus Altarchaeales archaeon
AGCATTCTCTTTATATCTGTCTGTGCTATAGCATTTATTGACCCAATGATGATTGCAACTGCCGCAACCCACGAGAGGACATCAGCAATGGGGTTATCCCCGAGAAAGATAATACCAAAGATACTAAGGATTCTTATCATTACATACGCTCCAACCTTTGTCATTAAAGCGGCGACTAATGCGCTCACCACCGAGGGGGCATGGGTATAGGCATTTGGAAGCCACGTATGTAATGGGAATAGTGCTATTTTTATGCTCAAACCGACAATAAAGAAGATTATCGCGGTCAACACCACCCTTGGATACACGGTGTACGCGCCGGGAAGTCTCGCCGATAAATCGGCAATATTCAGGGATCCTGTAACCATGTACAGGAATCCGATCCCCAATAAGATAAAACATGCGGCGATAGTGCCTACTATCAGGTAGTTAAAGCTTGCGACCAACGCATCCCTCTTTTCACCAACGGCAATTAAGGCATAAGCCGATAGTGATGCGATCTCGATGAATACATATAAATTAAAGAGGTCTCCGGTTATCACTATCCCCAAAAGCCCCGTTATAAGTAACATGAATAGTGTGTAAAATGCCACGATATTGTCAGATAGTTCCTTCTCCACACTTTTTTTGGAATATATGGCAACGAGTGAACTAATAAATGTTATTAAGAGAATCATGAAAACACTGAGGGGATCTACGACATACTCAATCCCCCAGGGGGGTTCCCACCCCCCAAGATAGTAATGAATTGTACCCGAAGCTATCACGGAGTTTAGTAGAGAGACCGATATGATAAAAATCGATAAAATAGAAAAAATTGAGACGTAGGGACAATATTTCTTTTTCCACATTCCCATTAACGGGATTAAAAATGCCGTAATCAATGGAATTATCACTACGAATACTGGAAAATTCTGGATCATCGATGCACCTCTAAAATCTCATCTTCCTCGATGGTTTGGTATTTCTGGTATATCTTCATGATCAAAGACAGGGCAACAGCGGTAGTGCTCACACCGACAACGATCGCGGTCAGCATCAGAACGTGCGGTAGAGGGTTTACATATATCACTTTCCCCACATGACCAGCATCTGCATGCCTCAGCCCTCCCTCCAGGAGGATTGGGGCGATACCACCGTCCACATCTGCTATGGATATATAAAATAGGATTATTGCCGTTTGGAATATATTCATTCCTATGATCTTCTTTATAAAATTCTTCTTTGATATCATGGTATAGAATCCTATCAGCATTAACACAGCTGAAATCCAGTAATTATACTTGTCGAATATCCATTCAAGAGGCATTTTGATCACCCACCAGATAATAAAATAACAGGATTATTACCGCCATCACGGTAATTCCGATACCTATCTCCACGAACAGGATGGATAAGGCACTGATTTCGTGAGCCGGCAGTGGAAGGGGGAGTTTAGTATATTCCAGATATGCCCCTCCCGAAAGCAGATCCAGTAACCCTATTCCCGAATAAATTAGTAAACCAACACACATAAAAGCGGTGATTACTTTCCAGGGCATTCTCCTCTCTGCCTCTCGCAGATCAAATACTATGGCCAATAATATAATGCTCGTTCCCAAAATCACACCTCCTTGAAAACCGCCTCCCGGAGAGGCTTCTCCGTGAATTATGACATATAATCCGAATAACTGGATGAATGGAATCATTATCCTGGACATAGTTCTGATAACAATGGATTCCGTTTGTTTCTTAGTTGTTTTCTTCATTTCCCCCACTTCTGGAATAACAATATTGCCGCCATAGCTGCGGTGAATATTACCGTGGTTTCTCCGAGGGTGTCATAACCCCTGTAACTGGCAAGAACCGCAGTTACCATATTCGGAGTACCTGTTTCTTCCATAGATTTTTCTATATACCTCGGCGAAACGTGAATGTTTGTTGGATTATTAGGATCCCCTAAATCCGGCATATCCTCTGCCACATAGAAAAATATTATACCAACCAAACATAGGGAAATTATTGAAAAAATTCTTATCACTCTTTTTCCCTCCTCACCGTTTTAACCAAGGTTGCAATGAACAGAAAGGTTGTAACTCCGGCTCCGACTGCCGCCTCGGTAAACGCAACATCGGGGGCGTTCATCTCCACCCAGACTAATGCCATGATTAAGCTGTATACTGCCAACACTATGATCGAATCGAGCAGATCCTTTAATCTTACCGCCATTATGGCGCATACTACCAAAAACAGTAACAGCAATAAATCCAGTTGATATATCATTTTCTCTCTTTTTTTACCCAGGGCTTTGCCCCCTTAACATAGATAGCCCTACATATGGCGTGTGCGGCCACCGGGGATGTTGCAAGTATGAATACCAACGTGATCAGAATTTTTATGCTCTCCGGAGTCAGACCCGCATGCAGTGCGAGGCCTATCAAAGTCAGACTTGCACCCAACGTATCGCCCTTCCCGGTTGCATGAAGCCTGGTAAATAAGTCGGGAAATCTGAGCAAACCCAATGTTGCGGTGATGAAGAAAAATGTCCCGGTCAGGAGGAACCCAATAGTAACCAACTCTAAAATTGTATTCAGCATTTTATATCCTCCCCATCTCCAGATATTTTGAAACCGCGAGGGTCATGATGAAATTGAATAAAGCATAAACCAAGGCAACGTCAACGAAATATAGACTGTCATATATAAATCCAATCAATACCAACAGTACGACAGTTTTGGTACCGATCACATTCACCGCAATTATTCTGCCCCCCGCTCTGGGCCCGACTACAACCCTGTAAAGGCATAGGAAGGCGGTAAAAATCAAAACCAAGGTAATAAATTCCAATAAAAGCATCTTTCATTCACTCAAATATCTCCACTAATTTATCTTCCATTTCTCCCTTCAGGAGCTCCTCTGCGGATTTGCTCGATAACGCATGCACGTAGAAAGTCCCATTTCTAATATCCACCGTAATTGTTCCAGGGGTTAGTGTGATGGAATTGGCAAGCGCCGTCTGTCCGATATCCGACTTTAATTTACTCTTGAATTTCACAATTTTTGGATCTATGGGCATCTTGGGATGCAAGACCCTGTACGCAACATCGATATTGGCCAGCATGATGCTATATGCGAGATAGAATAAATATCTAATAAACAAAATTATTTTTCTTGGGGAGAAAACAATTTTCTCTCTGGTTATCAGCAGATCGTTAGAGAAATATGCCACCAGGAGAGAACTAATCAATCCCAGCACTAAATGCATGAGATCAAAATGCCACGATAACAGTAACCAAAATCCAGACAGGACGATGAAGGTTACAAGGAATCGTGTTCTATCTTCTGTATTCATTCTGGTATATTCTTAGATTTATAATTATAAATAATGATAGATTATTATTAAATAATGATAGATTTATGATAATGGTAGATCGAAGGTGTTTTATCCCATGGTCTGTACTGCCTCGAGGGATCTTATAGTGAGTATAACGACCATATACAGGATGTACAGAAAAATCAGAGCAATCCCCTCCTGCCATGTAATGTGCTTTTCTGCCTCTATGAATGTCATGAATAAAAAGGCTATAGTAAGCATAAAGAAAGCGCTCGTCATAAACAAGACAAAGTCAGTGGTCTGAATCGGGAATATTATCGCTGTCAGACCGAGAACAAGGGTGGAGTTCGCAATCACACTCCCGATCAGGTCACCCAGTGCCATGTATTGATGTTCTGACAGAACCGCCTTTGTTTCAAATGTTAACTCTGGCAGAGTTGTTCCAAGGGATATCATGAGCAGACCTATCAGTATATCTGGAACTCCTAACTCAAGAGCCAGCGCATGTGCGTATTCGATCAGAAAATGGGCACTTATAAACAGAAGGCTTATACTGACAACGAAAAGTATGAGATTTTTATGGAACTCTCCCCTTGAGATATCCATCCCGATTTTCTCCCTGAATCTGCCCTTCTGGGTAAGAAGCCTGAGAACATAAATAGCGAAGATAAAAAGGAGGACAACACCATCGATACGGGATATCTCATGGTCTATCATGAGGATAAGTGGTAATATCGATATGAGAAACATATATACCGTGTCCGTCCTTACGGCCTTTGTTTCGACCTTTATGTTCCTTCTAAGTATCGCAGCAATTCCAATGACTAATGTCAGGTCAATAATATTTGCGCCTATAACGTTACCAAGGGCCAATGACGTCTTTGGACTCTCTACGGTAGATTCCATCGCGGAGGAGATTCCAGTGAACAGTTCGGGAATAGATGTAGCAAACGCCATTATCATGAATCCCACAACGAACTCGGTAACCCTGAAATAGGAAGCGATCCTGGATAATGAACCAACCAAGGTCTCTGCGCTCTTTACCATGATTATGCACGTTAATACAAACGACATCAGATCTGTGAGGAACATTTTGTGGTAATTTATTTTTGTAGATAGAGAATAAATAAGCAGGAGAATGCCCATTATGATCAGAAAGGAATCTGGCAAGATAGAGGAATTCAGACCAGAGAAGCTTCGTGAGGCCGTCCTGCGCTCCGGTGCCTCTGAGGAACTGGCCTCTGAAATCTTAGAAGCTGTTAATGAAAAGCTCTATAATGGCATAAGTACCAGGGAGATCTTTAGAATTGTTCATCAACTGTTGCAGAGGGAGAGATCATCACTGGCATCTAGATACGATTTAAAGGGGGCGATAATGCGCCTGGGGCCGGAGGGCTTTGCCTTCGAGACATATATTGGGGAGGTTCTTCGGGAGTATGGCTATAAAACCAAATTAAGGCAATTCATCAGGGGGAGATGCGTTGAGCACGAGATCGATGTCATTGCAGAGGATTTAAATGGTAAAAAGTCGATTATCGAATGCAAATATCACAACGCCAAGGGCATACACACCGGGCTAAAGGTAGCGCTATATACATATACTCGCTTTCTCGATCTGATCGAGGGGTCCAAGGACGGCAGGTGTGAGAAGTTTGACGAGGTTTGGCTGGTAACGAACACGAGGTTTTCATCCAGGGCGATACAATACGCAGGCTGTAAGGGGGTGAAGCTCCTCGGATGGAGATACCCCCCTGGCAATACCCTGGAGAGAAGAATAGAGTCTAAGGGTTTGTATCCAGTAACCATCCTGAGGTCAATGGACGCGAGATCCAGAAACAGGTTCTTCGATGCAAATCTTATACTGGCGAAGGATTTAATAAGAAATGATTTCGACGATCTTTTAGAAAAAACGCATCTCGAGAAAGATAAACTTAGAGAGATAGTTACAGAGGCCAGGGATTTTTATGGGGACTGAGAAGATGAAACGAGGAATCTTCTATACCGCAACGGATGAGGAAATAAAACGTGGAGAAACGACAGATATCTACTTCAGAAGGACAAAGACCATCCTGGAGAAGAAGAATCTGGACAAAGATGTCGTTGCGGAGATAACGTGCGGTAAACTACCCCGGGACTGGCAGTGGGCCATCCTGTGCGGAGTGGAGGAGATAGCCAATCTCCTTGAGGATTATCCGGTAGATGTCGATACTCTACCCGAGGGAACCATATTCAGGGCAAGAGATAGCGCGGGGATAAGGTCCCCTGTAATGAACATAAGGGGCCCATACAAAGAGTTCTGCGAATTGGAGACCGCAATTCTCGGATTGATATGTCAATCTACAGGTATTGCAACCTCTGCAGCCAGGATCAAGAAAATACTCTATAACAAGCAGGTTTTATCCTTTGGTGTAAGAAGAATGCACCCCGCAATCTCTCCGATGATCGATAGATCCTCTTACATCGGCGGCTTTGATGGCGTCTCAGCAGTTTTGTCTGCCAAAAAACTGGGTATAATGCCCACTGGAACGATGCCTCATTCCCTGATAATTATAACCGGAGATCAGGTCAAGGCATGGCGAGCCTTTGACGATGTTATGGAAAGGAATGTGCCAAGGGTAATGCTATGCGATACCTACTTCGACGAAAAAATTGAATCTGTAATGGCAGCAGAATCCATAAAGAGATTAAACGCTATCAGATTAGACACTCCCGGATCGAGGAGGGGGAATTTTAAGGAGATCGTCCAGGAGGTCAGATGGGAACTAAATGCAAGAGGCTTTAAAGATGTAAAGATTTTCATTTCCGGGGGCCTAAATGAGGAATCGGCAAGGATTCTAAAGGACAGCCCTGTAGACGGCTTCGGGGTTGGAACGTATGTCTCTAACTCCCCCGTAGTAGATTTTGCGATGAACATCGTTGAAACTGATAAAAAACCTGTGGCAAAGAGAGGCGTCTTCGGGGGAGAAAAGCAGCTGTACAGGTGTCCGAACTGTTTTCGGGACCTTGCCGTTTTGGTTAGTGAGAAAACCCCGAAATGCGATGAGTGTAATAAAAAGATGCGGCCCTTGCTGAGGCCATTGATAAGAAAAGGCAGGATAGTTGCTAAACTTCCAGGTCCCCGGGAGATAAGGAAGAATGTACTGAAGGAATTGGAAAAAATTGAGCTCTAACAGCTTAAACTGTAAGATCGCTACAGAATGTATCAAATAGAAGAACTCTCAGAAGAGGTAAAAAACTGCAGGAGATGCACGCTCTGGAGAACGAGAAAAAATCCCGTACTTGGATCTGGCGATTCCAGAGCAGATATAATGTTCATTGGGGAGGCCCCGGGAAGAAATGAGGATATGGAAGGAAAGCCATTCGTCGGGGAAGCTGGAAAAATTCTCGATCAATTATTAACCTCTATCGATCTAAAGAGGGAAAAAGTATATATTACAAATATCCTGAAATGCCGCCCCCCGGGAAACAGAAACCCATCCAGAGATGAGATCGAGGCATGTACTCCCTTCCTGGATCGTCAGATAGAATCTGTCAACCCGTGGATTATCGTCACCCTGGGAAATTTCGCAACCAGATACATTTTAGAGAAGTTTAACCTCAAAGCCGAGAGCATTGGAAGAATCCACGGCAGGATCTTCAATCTCAAAGCCAAGAATCTTAAAATCGTTCCCATGTATCACCCGGCGTCGGCGCTCTATAATCCAAGAATTAAAGGGGTTATGATAGATGACTTTCGGGTTATTGGGGAGCTGATAGAGAGCATATAAGGCTTTAATCAATAATAATAACAAAATAATGGACAGATTTGCAATCAAGGGCACAAAGAAATTGTTCGGTCTGGCGAGAACGAAGATAAGGCTTGCCGAAGAGGCCGACACTATCGAAACGATACCTGCTCCACTGCCCCTGATAAAGCTTCTCTCCGGGGAAGAGATAACCACCGTAGAGAAAGCAAAAGAATACAGGGATAAGCTGAGAGACTCAATAGACTTCTCCGATTCGGGTGGTGTTGCAAGAGCTGTTTTTGAATTACTGGATATAGTCGAGGGTGTGAAGTACAAGTTTGAGCCCCCAGAGTTGTGCGTTCTCGTGGGGGAGGATGAACTGAAAGCCGTGGAAAGGAGGGCAATGAAAGAATCACTTCCGATAAATGTGTTACTGATGACAGAAGATGCCCCGGAGGGGGTAAACATCTTCATAGGAGAAGAGCCCCCGGAGAATTCCCTCCATCTGGGGAGGGTTCCCTCCACACTAGCTATATTTTTGAATTTTGCATTTAATTCCGCCTATCTCTCGGAGGAGTCAAGACTGAAGAATATCAGGGTGATTCTGGGTAGAAAGACATTGATACTGGATGCCATTTACTTTTCACTGGGGGAGTTTGGTGCCAGGTTAGGATGAAAGGATCCTACATCTTGCTCATAGAACTCTTAGAAGATTCAGAGATTCAGATAGGAAAACTGGGAAGGATAGGGTTCCAGAAGGGTTTCTATGCATATGTGGGCTCCGCGATGAACAACCTGGAGAAGAGGATTGAGAGGCATATAAGAAAGGAAAAAAGATTATTCTGGCACATCGATTATCTGCTTGAAAATGCAGAGGTAAGGGAAGTAATCTATGCGGAATCCAGCAAAAGAGAGGAGTGCAGACTCGCAAAAAATTTGGAGAGACATTTCAATCCAGTTCGGGGCTTTGGATCCTCCGACTGTAAATGCAAGAGCCATCTATTTTTTTCCGATAACCTCGAGGATCTGAGATCTAAGGCCAGAATGGGCTTTAATGGCAGGATATTAAGAAAGAATCTATGACACCGGAGAGGCAGGGGTTATGGAACGGTGCTGATAGTGAGGTTATTGGTGTAAGTGCTTGCTGGATCATGGGAATAGTGATGTGTATTTTTCTTCTACCGGTGATCGATAGAACTCCGGGGAGTACGGGAAAGAGGTACAAGAGACCGTGGTTGTTGAAGA
>QMZJ01000055.1 GCA_003663115.1 Candidatus Altarchaeales archaeon
CCAACTATAGTTCCACCAACTATAGTTCCACCAACTATAGTTCCACCAACTATAGTTCCACCAACTATAGTTCCACCAACTATAGTTCCACCAACTATAGTTCCACCAACTATAGTTCCACCAGCTATAGTTCCACCAACTATAGTTCCACCAACTATAGTTCCACCAACTATAGTTCCACCCCGTCTGATTCCAGAGGGAACTGTTCCAAAGGGATTGATTAAGATTAAATGGAAACGTGTTATTCCAGATGGGAAATTGTTGCCGCATCTGTTGATTGAAATGAAATTCGTACATTTCATGAAGATCGGGTCTCACATTGCCGTTAAATGGAATTATGGAGATATTCGTCAAGAATGATCGATTGGATTGGTTCTGGTTTACGGTGTAAGAACCGGTTGGATCCACAGGAACCCAGCCATATGGCGGCATATAAACCTCGACCCAGCCGTGAGCAAAGGAGGTGAAGATGTATGTTCTATTCCCTATACTCTTTCCGCCAGCATAGCCTATAGCAAGTCTTGCCGGAATGCCCATAGACCTCTCCAATACTATATACGTGGTGGCAAAGTGGGTGCATATCCCCTTACCATTCTTTAGGGTCCATGAGGCAACGTCCTCCCCCCTCCATTCAGTCGAATTCTCCCACCATCTGGGATCATATTTTATATTAGAAAGAAGATACCTCTTCACGAGAACACTCTGGTTGTAGATATTCAGCTCGGGATCATAGAGTTCATCGCGAGCCCTTTTCACCTCCTCGGGGAGCTTTTCATAGGGTAACTGGGTGTATTGTTCCCTTATTTCCCTGGGCACATCGGAGACCCCACCTATGGTGGAGGGGTCTATTTTTTTGAATGAATATGTCGTACTGTATGAGAGCATTGCTTTGTTTTTCGTATAGATCGAGATGAGATAGTCATCATAGGGGGTTAAATTAACCTCGTACCTCCCGGTGGGATTTAATCTTACCGAGGACACGTCTATCCAGGAATCCTTTGTTGGCGGCCTGATCAGATAAAAATTGAAATTCCCCTCCTCCAGATTCTTATACACGGAAAAATCCATTCCCTCTTCACCACCCTTCTTGTATATACTGGTAGTTGATCTATCGCTCTTCTCCCAGAATACTCCACCCCTGGGGATTCCTCGATAGAGGTCATAGGTTTCGGTCTTCCAGTACAGTCTATTTGCTGGCTCAACCACAAATGCCAGTCCAACAGCCTGCTGGAACCCTCCACCACCGGAGCCACCCCAGAACCAACCGCCCCAACCGAACCAGGGAGGTCTCTCATCGATGAAGGGATACTGGTATGGTGGTATCTGATCATATGGTTCATCGATGTCTTCGGCATTAATGAGAGGTAAGAAGAGAAGTATTAAGATACAAACCATGAGTTTGATCTTCGTGTCCATTTAAATCTTCATTAATTATTATTCTCTGTAATATAAACACCTTTTGATTTATTTTGGTAGAAACCGAAATCCTATCATGGTAGAATTGAGCAGGGAGCTTGTAGTCACCTTGATCAGTCTAATTGTATTGTTCATCTACACCTCATCAGAGACCGGAAATCTTTTCGTCTCCATACCTATAATCCTCTTATTCCCGTTAATATTGAGGCTGAGAAGGATTTTTCTGGTGTATCTGATCTTTGCATCATTTTCCCTTATATTGATATTATATCCATTTATTCTGAATCTTGGACATGTCCTGAATTTCTTCTTGTTTGGAATAATCCCGTTTATAATAATAGTTGAGGCCGGTATGAGTTATTGCAATCTGAAAAGGATTGAGCTTTCCCTCGGTGGGACCGCCTCTGTGTTAATACCATTATTTTTAATTCTCCCTCTTTTCCTATTAAACTGGAGGAACCTTGCCTTCACGAGTGCGGAGGTTATGACCCCCTTTGGATTTTTTTATCTCTTTTTGATATTCTCCATTGTCCTCTCGGTCATCATTTTCTTAGAGATCAGATAGAGATGGTAAATTGAAATTGGTCAGGTTTAAATTTGAAGGGAGGCAGTGCTATGGCATCTTAGAGGGAGAAAGGATAATCGAATTTGACGGTGATCTATTCAACATGGGCGAGAAAACGGGGGAGATCTACGATATAAACGAAATAACATTCCTCCCCCCGGTGGATCCACCCAAGATCATCTGCATCGGATTCAACTATCGCGCTCACATGAGGGAGCTTCGGGAGATAGCGACGAAGAAACCAACTCTGACTTTGAAGGCTCAGAACTCTGTACTCGCTCATGAACAAGAAATAATCTTACCCAGAAATTCAAGACGGGTCGAACACGAGGCAGAGTTAGGAATTGTTATCGGGAAAGGGGGCTATAGAATAAAAAACCCTGGCGAGTACATCCTCGGATACACCATAGTAAACGATATAACCGCGAGAGATATCGAAAGGGAAATGATCCAGTGGAGCGCATCAAAGAGTTTTCCGACCTTCTGCCCAGTGGGTCCATGCATAGAAACAGACCTCGATCCAAGTGACCTGAAAATAAAGTGCTGGGTAAACAAAGAATTGAGACAGGATTCAAGAACATCTCTGATGATCTATAACGCAGAGAGACTGGTAGAATTTGTGAGTCAGTTCATGAGGCTTGAGAAAGGTGATCTAATAGCCACCGGAACTGTTCCCGGGACGGGGCCCCTTCAAAACGGCGACGTGATCGAGATAAAAATTGAGGGCATTGGGGTTTTAAGGAATTACGTCAAGGGAGGGAAACTTTAGGGTTTTTCCAATGTATTTTTTAGAATGTCAAGCAATATATAACGTGATTGAAGTCGTCGTCGGTCTTATTATCGTGGTCGTGGGTGCTGAATTGCTGACTAGGTCTGCTGAGGGTATCGCCCATATGCTTAAGAGAGCCTATGTGGTCGGGGCAATCCTTCTGGCTTTGAGTGGGAATCTGCCTGAACTCGCTGTTTGCATTTCTGCTATTCTGTCAGGGCATCCTGGTCTTGCAACCTCCTCTATCGTGGGGAGTGTTGCGGTGAATATACTGATTGTGCTGGGACTTGCCGCACTATTGGGTGGATGGAAGCGCGACCTGGAATTCGACAGCAAAAAGCTTCAGGCAGACATACCCATGTTGATCGGTGCGATGGGGTTCTTCATATTCATCAACCTAGGGAGGGCGGAGACCATTCACCTCATAGATGGCGTCATCCTCCTCATCACATATGTTTTCCTCCTGAGATTCATTCTATTCTCCCACAAGGAAGTCTACATCAGTAAAGAGATCCATTGCGCGAGTGAAAAGCCTCTATGGCAGTGGGTAGTCCTCTTCATCATCTCAGCTGGATTGGTAGCGGTAGGTGCTGAACTGCTGGTTGGGGGTGTTAAGGAGATTTTCATCGATCAGATGAAACTGGATGAGAAATTTGTCGGGTTCACCATACTTGCGTTGGCAGCGAATCTACCAGAGCATCTTGCAGCGATAAAGGCGGCGATAAACAGAAATGGGGAGATTGCTGTGGGCAATGCTATCGGGTCCTCATCGCAGGCGATTTATTTGATACTCGGGGCTCTCATAGTCATATCAATAGCCATGGGGAACCCTCTCCCAACACATTTTGATGCGATATACCTTGCAACCTTTGCAACTTCGGTATTGCTCGTGGTCGTCGTTGTTTCGGATGGGAAACTGACGTGGTTTGAGGGCTGGATTTTTCTCATTATATACGTTCTCGCGTCGGCAGCAATCTATTATCCCTAAACACTTCCAGGGGTTTTAAAGGATCCAATGTCAAATTAGAATAAGAATGAAAATCATTCCAGCCATAGACATTCTGGATGGAGACTGCGTTCAGCTGATAGGTGGAAAACTCGGGACCCAGGAATATTATGGGGACCCCGTCGAGATCGCACTGGAATTCAGGAACATGGGCGCCGAGATCCTTCACATTATCGATCTAGATGCAGCTCTCGGGACTGGAGAGAACATAAAAACCGTTCTGAGAATCTGCAGGAGTGTGAAGCTCCCGATCCACTTCGGCGGCGGGATCAGAGACTACGATAGAGCCCGCTACCTCCTTAATGCTGGAATCGATCGCATTATCCTCGGGACACTGGCTGTTAGTGACTACAGAGCGGATTTTGCCACAATCAAGAAACTCGGAGAGGAGTTCGGACCCGAGAGGCTCATGGTTGCGCTGGACTCAAAAAAAGGGAACATTGTCGTAAGGGGCTGGCAGGAAAAGACAGAATTAAAGGCTGTGGAATTTGCGAAAGATCTCCAGGGTCTGGTCTTCGGGGTTCTCTATACGGATGTGGATGTGGAGGGCAGGATGGAGGGCATCAACCTTGAGAAAATAAGTGAAATTGTTCGGGCAACAGAATTACCAGTAATCATCTCTGGTGGGATATCGAGCAACTCCGATCTACAGAAGATAAAAGAGACGGGTGCATGGGGCGTCGTTCTCGGAAAGGCCCTGTACGAGGGAAAGATAGATTTCAAAGATGCCCTGAATCTCGGGCAGGGGTTTTAGGTATTTATATAACTTTAGAGTAATATATAACTGGTTAAAAATATATATGGTGATCGAGTGAACACCCGGGCCAGATGGTTGTGTCTTCTACTGTATATCTCAGTATCCATGGTCTCAGCAATCCCGATAGAGCCGATCTCGGGGGGAGGCACCACGAATGGTGCTAGCCCCGTGCCGTCCCAGCACATCCCAACCCCTCTATTACCCTCATCATCAACGGCTGCCGCGGTCGGTATTCTGTTTCTCGTATTGAAACTAAAGCCAAGATTTCTAACGGATTCAAAGACCTACAGGCTTGATCTCAGCGGTGAGAAACTCTGGCTCAGGGATAGTGCAATGAAGAGATGGATCGAAACCTCATTCTCAAGCCCCCAGGAATATCTGGAATATCTTCGCACGATGGTGAAAAACTCGGTCTCAGATAAAATTCCGGTCAGAAACGATGAGGGTAAATGGGTTCTTTATCCCATTGCCTCCGTTAAACGTTACCTGTCTATGCTTGATTCTGCCAGTGCCAGGATTCTCAGGTTGAGGAGGAAGGTTGATATTGCGCGACTTCGCTATCTTAGCGCATGTAGGATTGCCAGGAGGCGCGGTAGCACGTGGCGTATCCGTGGTGCTGCAAAGTACTATGACAGGATGGTCGCCGAGTTGAATGCGGTGAAATCTACCGTAAGATCGTTGAGATCCTGGTCAAATGATCTGACGAAGCTCAATTTCGACTCAGATCATGGATTTAAGTTCAATGGAAGGACATTCTTCTTCTCCAGCGGAATACTCAGGGGGATCTCTGCAGAAGAGGCCTATCTCAGGTTCAGAAGAAAGGCAAAGAAGACATATGCAGAATTCAGGGGCTCTGTAGGGAGAATCTACAGAGAATTAACAAGTAAGATAAAGAGTCTGGGCTGGCAGATAGTTGATTCATCATTAGATTCCCTAAAATCCACCTATAACGCCTTTAGAAGAAAACTGAACCGGCTAAAGAACGAATACCAGAGAGATAGAAATGGTAGAAACGGCTCGTGGAGAAGGTACTTCAGAAAACTCTATGAGAATTACTACAGGGAGTTCAGGGATGGCTCAGAGGAGATTTATGAAGACTATGTAGAGAGCATTAATCACAGGGCTTATGAAGAGCTCGTTCCGGAGAGCGTTAAACTTGAGATAAAGACGAAGGAGCGAGCTAGGATGAAGAAGAGGAAAAGAATGATGAGGTGGAGGAAGAGAAGGTGGTGCTCTCAGCTCAGAGACAGGGCAAGAAGATACCACAAATCCTTAAAAAGGAGCTACAAAAGGCTTTACGATGGAGAGCTCTACAGGAACCTCAAAAAGCAGATAGATGAATGGCGCGGTACGGCCCTTAAGAATGCAAAGAAGCTGCGGTGGCAGAGAACCCTCGAAAAGGCAGAAAAAAGATTCAGAGAGATTAACCACTTTATCCTGGATGGCTTCTATAATTTCAGAGAATTTACCAACAGAACGGTTGCCAATAAGATAATTCGGAAATTTTACGGGCCCAAGAAAAAAGCCGAAGAAGGGGTCAAGAAACAACCGAAGAGATATAAACAGAGGGAAGATCTGCTCGCCTATCGGTCTGCCATTCTTCACTCTGAAACTCAGTCTTGGATAGATAGATGGAATGGTCAAAAAAATGTCGTTTATACTCCAGCTATCGTTGCGAATGTAAACATTACAGGTACAGATCAAAGCAATTTAATGTCTGTATTGGATCTAAACAATGGGATAATTGGAGTGTATAAACCCATGGAACAAAGCGGCATAATATGGAACTATGGAGAGAAGAACCTCGAGGGCTACTACGGGAACTTCACCGGGAATCTGGACTACAACAACAGCCTTCTGAATCTTTCCTATGGCAACCTCGCAAATCTTGCCCTAAATTACAAAAACAAAACACTGGAAGGCCGTTATGGCAATCATAATATCGAGGCAAATCTGAACTCACTGAATATCTATAGCAGATATAACAAAGACTTTTATAATCAACCCCTGAATGCATCTTATTCTATCGGCCTCTCCAGCGGCAGGAAAACAAAACCGAATCAGGGCGGTTCAGGCAATTCCTTCTCTTTTGTCAGCTTTGATATGAATGAAGGAAACTGGAACGTAGAAGCTAACTTATTACCTTTCAACTTTGGCAAGAAGATCAAAAAGATAGGAAAAATTAATTTCGAGCTCGGCCCAGGATTTTATTTCTGGAATCGGGGCGAAAACTTCGAACTTGGAACCGAGATGGAAATCAACGCTGGCGTGGGAATCAAAAAATTCTGTCTTGGGAAAGAATGTATTAAAGACACGCGCCTTACCCTTGATTTCAATGCCGATATGAAATTACTGGAAAAACAGGTACTTCCAGACGGTCGTCGTAGGCTTATTTCATATCCGGAATTTAATTATTTAACCGAGTGTGTGGAATATGGGGTGAGAAAGGATGCAAACTGGGCCAAAAAAACTGAGAGTCTAAATATCCTCTTAAACATCAACAATCCAGTTAGTTACGGCAAAATTTTGGAAAAAACAATACCACTCAGCAACAACGAAGACAAGATAAACAATCCGGTCAGATCATTCACGACAAACCATCCTATCCCCTCAGACATCACTGGGTTTTTTATCAACCCACAAAATCCAATGAAGGGAAAGATGACATATTGGATGATGGACTATGCATTGCACAAGTCCGTTAAAATACTTCCAAAGGATGAGAGAAAGATTGAACTGCATGGGGGCATCATAGTGGATCTGGATGATCCAGATTTATCAGATAGACTGCAGGAAACTCATGTTTATGAATATCTAAAAGATGAGGCGGGCGTTGGAGCAAAAACAAACATAACCACAAGATCTATTTCCTTTGAAAATTGTTCGGAAGGTCAAATACCGTGTAAAAAAGTAGAGAAAAAGACAGAAAAAACACCCGAATGGTTACGTTCCTTTGAAGGTATTTGTGATTTTATTGGAGCACGCTCAAATGATATTTACAACCTACTCAAATTTTTCGGTCTAGATAACATTTTATAAAAATTCTTAGAAATCAAAATGCGAAGGATTATCCTGATTACAATATCATTATACATCCTTCTATCAGGATGTATTGAGAAGGAGGAATCTGCAGAGCACTGGTTTAAGAAGGGACTTACCATCCAAGAGGAAGGAAAGTGGGATTTAGCCATTGAGTATTATGATAAGTCACTCGAGATATATCCAAATGCCACAGGTACACTACATAACAAGGCAATATGTCTATCCGAGTTGGGTAGATACGAACAAGCTTTAGACACCATAGATAAAGCTATTGAAATTTGTCCTAACGAACCATCTATGTGGTATCTAAGAGGACTGATCCTATATGACCTTGAAAGATACAACGAATCCTTAAAAGCAATGAACAAATCCATTGAGCTTAATTCTAAAGATCCTGCTGTATGGTGCGATAAAGGCTATGTTCTTTATAAACTTGGCAGATACGAAGAAGCATTAGAAGCCTATGATAAAGCCCTTGAAATCGATCCATTATCTCTCAGGGTATGGAACAACAAAGGCTTAGCTCTCTACGAACTTGGCAGATACGAAGAAGCATTAGAAGCCTATGATAAAGCCCTAGAGATAAATCCCAACTCCCAGTTCGCAAGGGAGTGCAGGGATAAGGTGCTGGAAAAA
>QMZJ01000056.1 GCA_003663115.1 Candidatus Altarchaeales archaeon
AGATAGTATATGAAAACAGAATTAATAAAGAGGATAATTCAGGATCAGGAGATAGAGAGAAAGAGGATTTTTGAAGAGGAGAGAATAGTGGAGAGGGATGTCAAAAATTTTTTCTGCGAAATGCTTAAACATCCCAATATTCTCACAATCCTCGGATATCGAACGAGCGGGGTCTTTGAAGTTTTCTTTTGGTTTTCTTAGGGGTTTTATCTTTAATTTTCTTGCTCTCGGTTTTTTTCTATACTTAGATTTCTGTCGATTAATTCTTCAAAATCGGGTTCGTAGTGGGAGTAGTAATAGGTTTTCTTTTTTCCATCACCCGTTGTTAAAGTGCTATAGACGGTGAGTGGGGAAAGCATTTTTGGGCTCCGGATGAACCCTTATTGATTCCAGATGGATTCTTTACAGCCTCACGATCCAAAAACGCAAAGTATTTATATGTAAAAGTACACTATAGTATATACAGGGAATCCGGGAAATACCGCAATCAATGTTATTTCTCGGGGTGATTGGCTACTGTAGGCGTTATCCTCCGAGTACATCGGTACTTTAACGCCTGTGTTTATCTTAATTGGGGAGGTTGTGGAAAATGGAACCTTGTAGGGGTTGTGGAAGCACAAGAATAATGGTTGATCACAGACGGGGTGAGGTTATATGTAAAGATTGTGGTTTGATCCAGGAGGACATTCTATTCGATTTTGGACCCGAATGGAGGGCATTTGACGAGGAGCAGATGAACAAGAGGTCAAGAACCGGGGGGCCGTTAAAGTTCGCGAAGCAAAACATTGGCCTTACTACAGAGATCGATAAGTATGACAGGGATATAAAGGGTGGTGCAGTTCCATCTGAGAGAAAGGCCCAGCTTTACAGGCTCAGAAAATGGCAGCGACGCTCCAGGATGGGGACGTCGGTTGACAGGAACCTTTCAATCGCTTTACCCGAGCTGGACAGAATGTGCGCTCATCTGAACGTCGCACAGAACATAAAGGAGGAGTGTGCCCGATGGTACAGGAAGTGTGTAAATAAGGGGATTGTCAGGGGAAGATCGATAGAGAGTGTTATAGCGGCTATAATCTACCTGGTTTCAAGACGGCATCAGTTGCCAAAAACCCTGAGGGAATTGGAGGAGGTTTCGGGTGTTAAGAAGAAAGACATCGGAAGAAGCTATAGGACCATTTGTAGGAGATTGGGATTGAGGATGCCGGTAGTTACTGCGGCCGACTATGTCCCAAGGTTGGCGTCTGAGCTTGGCGTCTCCGGAGAAACAGAGGCCAAGGCCATTGAAATGTTGGAGAGAGCCAGAAAGAAGGGTATTATCTCTGGAAAGGTACCCATAAGTATTGCTGCCGCGGCAATATATCTCGCGGGAAGAATGACGAACGATAAGCAGACGGAGACTATAGTGGGCTTTTCGGAGGTTCCAGAATCCGCGATAAAAAACAGGTATGATGAACTCATGAAGGAATTTAAAATAGAGGATTCGCCTAAAAAGCACCCAGTACCACAGCCCTCTTAATTGTCGAGAATTTAATCTCTAACCCTTCAGGAGGGTAATAACATCTTTGGATACCTCCGTCTTGGAGATTATTGTGAGGAGATCCCCCTTCCTTAGAATGGTTTCGGGTGAGGCTATTATTACCTCCCCTCCACGGGAGATCAACCCAATTGTTGCGTCTGAGGGTAAACCAATATCCTTAATCTTTCTGGCATCCAACTTCTCATTGGTCAGTCTTATCTCCATTATCTCTGCCTTTCCCTTACCTATGGATACAAGACTCCTGCCCCTCTCCTGGGTTATGGCATTTTTAAAATAACTGACGATAGCTGCTATAGGACTTATAGCTGCGGTTATCTCCAGCCCAATGTATAGATCCTGCTTACTTGGATCATTAACCCTTGCAACGATCCTTCTTACATTAAATTTTTTAACTATCTGACAGATCGTTAGATTCGTATTATCGTCTCGGGTCAGAATGACAACAGCGTCGGCCTTGTCTATGCCTGCATCCTTCAGGATTTCCGTATTGCTGCCATCACCGTGGATTACGAGAGCATCCATCGATTCGGCCAGGGATTTTGCGCGCTCTTCATCTTTCTCGACAATAACGATCTCGTGATCCTCACTTGCGAGGTGCTTTGCCAGTGCAACTCCTGTGCCGCCGCACCCGATAATTATGATGTACATTTTATTTATTGTTTCTACCTATTATTCATAGACATATATAAATAAATATGCCTAAATAAAAAAAGAAAGATGATCGATGAGATCGAGATTACCAGGTTAATTGTAAAAAACGCTGTAGATGATTTTCTGGACAGCCTGGAGATAGATGTGGCCATAGCGGGTGGTGGCCCTTCTGGTTTGGTTGCTGCGAGATATCTCGCAGAGAATAAGGCGAGGGTTGCACTGTTTGAGAGAAGACTCTCCGTGGGTGGGGGAATGTGGGGTGGAGGGATGTTATTTCCAAGGATAGTTGTTCAGGAAGAGGCCAGAGAGATTCTTGACGAATTCGGGATAAAATACAAAAAGGAGGGGGACAAATTCGTTGCAAACTCCATAGAATCGGTAGCAAAATTAGCCTCGAAGGCAATAGACTCTGGGGCCAGAATCTTTAATGGCATCTCTGTCGAGGACGTCATCATTAGAGACAAGAGAGTATCTGGTTTCGTTCTGAACTGGAGCTCTGTCATGGCTGCAAAACTGCATGTAGATCCACTGGCTATTAGATCCGAATTCTGCATAGATGCAACAGGACACCCGGCAGAGGTCTGTAATATCGTGCAGAGAAAGGTCGGAAGATTGAATACCCCCTCTGGAGAGATCGAGGGGGAGAAATCCATGTGGGCAGAGAAATCCGAAACCCTGGTCATTGAGAATACCCGTGAGATATATCCGGGACTCTATGTTGCTGGAATGGCGGCAAATGCCGTTTTTGGCGCTCCCAGGATGGGCCCGATCTTTGGAGGAATGCTGCTGTCTGGAAGAAAAGCCGCCGAGGTGATCTTAGATCAGTTGTAGGTTAAAGAAGAAAGGAGGATAAAGAAATTAGAGCTCTGGATAGACCTCTCCGAATGCCGTCATTGATGTTACCGATGCTATGAATGCACCCGCCGCCGATCCCATGATGGGAATGACCGATAGAATTGCTATTAGGGTAATTTCGTATATTGTTGTCACTATCCATACGACAAGGTAATCTACCTTGAATGCCCTCTTGGAAACTGCCTTGAATTTAAAGGCCGAACCAACATTATCATCCCTCACATAGCTGAGAATTGCAGCGGGTAGCACATAAGCGGCTAATAGCATTAATAGGAAACCTAAAAGAGCACCTATCCCTATGGAGCCCATAGCTATAGCAATAATATTACTGCCTCGTGCACCCAATGCGGTAAAAAATGCCATTCCGACACTCGCTATTAACACTATTAAGGCAGGTAAGAGGTATATAACTGTAATTACCATAGCCAGCAAACCCTTAACGAAAAGTTTGCTCCAGTCCTCCCATTCGGGCAGCTTAAAATCCTTGCTCATTGCGGTCCTGGCACAGTTAAGCTGATATCCAAGAGCCAGGAGGTTCACTATTGGTATTACCTGTAAAACAATACCAATTACAAGTTTTTTTATGTCCGTAAAGGGTCTCTTAAATGCAGTTTCAAAATCAACCATTTTGTATCACCTCAATTCCAGTTAAACATTATCCTGTGAGGGTAGAGATATTTATACTTATCTATCTCATTCTATTATAAATATGAACTCAAAAACCATGGGAAGGAGCGTGAAGGGACAGGCGTCTTTGGAGTACCTGATGACCTATGGCTGGGCAATATTGGTCATTCTGGTAATGGGATTGGTTTTATGGCAGATGGGGTTTTTCAATCCACCGCCAGCGGGTCACGGTTGCAGCGGATTTTCCCATATTGTCCCCCTGGATACGAAGCTTAGTGGTAACAAACTTACGATAGTTATTTCCAATGAAGCGGGAGCAAGGCTTGATGTCAAAAGTGTGAGTGCAACTATCGGATCGGAGACTAAAACAGGTACGTTTTCAGGGGTGATGAGACCCGGTAGAACCGAAGAGGTAAATATAACACTCAGTAACACCTATACCTCGGGAGAATATTATCGCGCCAACATAGTAATAGAGTACGAGAACTTAGTATCGGGAATCTCTCACAAGAGCTCGGGAGACTGCTGGGGAACGGTTGAGTGAATTTTATTTATTTTATCATCTCCTCCCTCAGATTTTCAATTCTTATCCTCTTTTGTTTCCCACTCTCCATATTCCTTATTGTTACCTCCCGTTTCTTTAGATCTTCCGGGCCCACTATTATCGTATATCTCGCCCCGATATCTCCCGCATACTCCAATATCTTTTCCAGTTTTCTGTTCATGAGATCCATATCCACACTGAGCTCATCCCTGAGCTGAGATGCGATCTTTACGGCCTCTTCTCTCACCGTATCGCTTACGGGGGCTATAACGACATCCGTTACTTTTCTTGGAATTTTAATTTCTTGCAGATCTATGGCCTTCATAATGCGGTCAAAGCCGAAGGCGAAGCCAACGGCCGGAACCTTTACTCCGGAAAATAACTCTATCAGGTCATCATATCTGCCACCACCGCATATCTGGTCCTGAGCCCCTAATCCCGGAACCCTGATCTCAAAAACGGTCCCGGTGTAGTATTCCAGACCCCTGGCAATCCCCAGATCTATCTTATATTCGACATTCATCAGATCCAGCCAGTGAATGACCTCTCTTAGCTCATTAACTGATTTCCTTGCTTCCGGATATTTATCTAACAGATTGTCTGCTTGTTCGATTATGCCTTTATCACCTTTAATCCCCATTAAATCAAAGAGGATCTGTTTGTCAATTAGCTTCTTCAGGTTCTTGAGATCTCCCCTATCAATACTGGCTATTACCATGTTCTGAATTTCTTCATCCACATCCAGGGCATCCATTAAACCCCTGAGAATACCCAGATGACCTATCTCCAGTTGAAATTTTAGACCCAATTTCTTCAGCGACTTGTAGGCTATCGCAATTACCTCGGCATCCGATTCCGGGCCCTTTGGGCCGATTAGTTCAATACCCAGCTGCCAGAATTCCCTGTACCTTCCCATCTGCGGCCTCTCGTATCTGAACATCGGGCACGAGTAATAGAGCTTTAATGGAAGCCTGCTCCCCCTTAATTCCTCTGCAAACATTCTGCATACGGAGGCAGTTGCCTCCGGTCTTAAAGAAAGCCTTCTGCCGGATTTATCCTCGAAGACGTACATATGTTCCTCAATCTCCTTACCGGACTTCAGTTGAAATAACTCGGCGTGTTCAAAGGTCGGGGTTAGAATCTTTCTGTAACTGTAGCTTTCTATAACCCCGATTATGGAATCCTCAACATACTCTCTTTTCTCCATTTCCCGGGGGGAGAAATCCCTGGTTCCCCTGGGCTTTTTTATCGTATACGGAGGTATACGAGTTAAAATTTTCTTTGGAAATTTTTTTATTTGCATTCTGAATATTTACTATTGATTTTTATTAAAATAAGAAAATGAGGCTTGAATTAAAAAAATTTTACAGTGCTCTCGCACCGAGGCTCGTTGTTCTGGTTTCAAGCGTAGATGGGGATGGAAACGTTAACGCCGCACCGTTTAGCTTTGTTATGCCCGTATCTATGGATCCACCCCTATTGGCACTCGCCTCTGCTCACGAGAGAGATACACTGGCCAACATAAGGGAGACGGGGGAATTTGTCGTCAACCTCCCCTCCGAGGAAATTCTTAAAGAGTTGTGGGTCTGTGCAAAAAATTTTCCGAGAGGTATAGATGAGATAGAGAGGTCTGGTCTGACAGAGATACCATCAGAAAGGGTAAACCCACCAGGGATAGAGGAATGCGTTGCCTGGTTTGAGTGTAAACTGGTCAATGAATTTGAAGCCGGGGATCACGTGATCCTCCTGGGCGAGGTTTTAGCTGCCCGGGTAAAAGGTGATATTATAGATGAAAGGGGTAATCTCGATATCTCATCTGTAAATATTCCCCTGCATCTTGGGGGCTCTGAATTTGCCGTTCCGGAAAGGGTGGTGAGTGTGAAATGATGAACAGGAAAATTGTTCTTTTGGCTCTGGTAATTGCCCTGATCTCCGGGTGTGTTACGGAGAAAATTGAGAGGGTTTCAACAACCACTACAACCGTTCCATTACTTAGGGCAGGGAATGGAGACACGGTTTATGTCAACTACATCGGGAGATTCACCAATGGTACAATATTTGACACGTCCTACGAGGAAATCGCAAAGGATGCGGGGATTTACACCATAATAAGGGAGTATAAGCCATTGAAATTTACGATCGGGGAGGGCATGGTTATCCCGGGGTTTGAGGATGCGGTAATTGGTATGCATATTGGTGAGGAGAAGACCGTTAGAATCCCGCCCAGATGGGCCTATGGGGAATGGGATCCGAAGAAGGTGATTAAAGTTAACAGAACACAGTCCTATCCAAGGATAGAGAATGTCTCCAGAAGGCTATTTATACAGCATATTGGCAGGAGGCCGCGCATAGGTATGAAGTACATGGCCCCTCCTTACCACTGGAACAGGACAGTTATCAACTTTACCGATTATGTAGTTACAGTAAGGCACGATCCGGGCCCAAATGCCACGGCACCAACAAGCTTCGGTGAGGCAGAGGTCAGTGTCGATAACGAATCGCTCTATATGAGGGTAAATCCGAGGGTTGGCACAACAGTAATGACTGCTGAGGGCAGGGCAAAAATTCTGAATGTTACCGATGACCTGATAACCCTGGATTTCAATCACTGGCTGGCGGGAAAAACACTGATATTTGACCTGAAACTGGAGAATATCACCAGAGGGCGTTAAATTTTTTATCTAGAACGAGGGTAAGATCCTTTATGGACTCCTTTGGTTTATGTTCAATCTCGATCTCCGGTTCCATACCAAGTAACGTCTTAATCACGACATAAGAGGATGTTGCGAGGGCATCCAGGTTATAGCCTCCCTCCAGTTCTATAACCATACGTCCATGACAGAGTCTTTTTGCCAGATTCAGAAGAGAGGATGTCATCTTGCAATAACCCTTCTCCGTTAATGATAGCGACCCTATTGGATCATCTCTGTGAGAATCAAAGCCCGCCGATATGGCTATGAAATCCGGTTTAAATCTCTCAATTCTCGGCAGAACAAATTTATTGAGTATGTACAAATACTCGGAATCTCCGGTACCTGGTGGAACCGGGATATTTATTGTATAACCCTCACCCTTGTTTTCACCGATCTGATCGATAAATCCCGTTCCGGGATATATTGTCCTCGGATCCTGATGGATGGAGATGTTTAGAACAGATGGATCATCATAGAAGATATCCATCGTTCCATTTGCGGCGTGAACATCCCAGTCAAATATGCAGGCTTTTTTTATACTGTAATTATCCTGGAGATACCTGATCATTATCGCGACATTGTTGAAATAGCAGAACCCCATCGCCCTGTTCTTTGTGACATGATGCCCGGGGGGTCTTATGAGAGCAAAGGCATTATCGACCTTTTTCTCGATGACGGATTTTCCGGCAAGGATCTCACCGCCAGCCGCGAGCCTCGCTATATCGTATGTATTTTCTCTGCAATAGGTATCTAAATCTATCGGACCCCCTCCACTCTCGCTGAGTCTCCTTATGTATTCCAGATGCTCACGCGTATGAACCCTGAGAATGTCTTCGTCGGAGCAGCGCTCCGGGGTGAGGACATCAACCTGTTCCAGGATTCCCGTCCGCCTGAGCATCTCCATTATGGCAATCAGTCTCTCCTTCCTCTCCGGGTGGGAAGGACCGGCAAAGTGCTTCAGGTAGTCTTCATGATAGATCAGGGCCGTTTTGTTCATACTAAAACCCCCCCAGTTTCATCTGTTTACCAAGGCCCCTCAATTCATCCTCTGAGTAGCCAAGAGCCTCCAGAATTCTCAAAACCGACGGAAGAACCTGATTGTTTATATAGTAGTCCGGGTCATAATCCCCCTCCTCAACGAAGTCTATTATCCGTGCCTTATCGCTTATGCTCTTACCTTTTCTTGTAATTACGTAGGTTACGATATCGCCCTGCCTGAATTCCAGACCCCTCTTCATCGCCTTTTTTGCAGCCACGATGTGTGGTCCCTCAGA
>QMZJ01000057.1 GCA_003663115.1 Candidatus Altarchaeales archaeon
ACCCCATACAGCCTATTCATCAGTTTCTTAAATTCCTCAACCTCGTGCATAAATTCCTTGAGATCCGGGCCCCTTGGAGGAGCCACCTCCCCAGTAACTATGAACTCTTTTCCGAAATTTTTCGACAGTTTACTCATTTTAACCTCGGAATTCTTGTCCCAATAAGCTCATCCCATTTCCCGAATTTCTTCATTCTTTTATCGATCAGAATCCATGCGCAATCTATGTCATCCACCTCACATTTGCCATCTCGAACACCACCGCATGGTCCATTCAACAAAGACTTTGGACATCTCTTTATGGGGCATATCCCGGCGGTTTTTTCCAGAACACAATCGCCGCAGGCCGAGCAATATTCCAGAATCTTATCGCCTATTTTTACACCAATCCCGGTCGTATCCGCAACAGGTATTATCTCAGTATCCAATACCTCCGAAACGACCTGTGAGCCAGCGCCACACGCTAACACATAAATTCTATCGTAATCCTCCGGATCTACCTTAATCTCCGGATAGTTGCAGATTGCTGGTAATTTCACAACCTCAGAATCCAGTTTTACACCCAGTTCTTCTACCTCCTCCCTGGAAAAATTCCAGTATGGACACAAACTGCAAACAATCAGCAGATTCTTGTCTCCTGTTTTTCCTTTTATTTCATCGATATTCTTCAGTTTCAGGATTATCATTTTTTATTCCATAGAAATCTAATTAATCATTATAAACCATTATATATATTGTTTAAATGCTGTTTCCTCAAGCCGGGAGGTCTCCCCAATTTCGGGCGCAGTATCGTCTCTACCAATTTAATTGCCTCTCATACAGATGAATATTCTTCGCAGAAATAACTGCAACCCTGCAACATTGGCCGGAACCGCCACAGGCATCCCAGGATCTGAAACAGGCATGAAATGCAATCTATCATCCAATATCCCAGTATCCAGAACGGTCAAACGGGAGGGTATTCAATATCCAGATCTTGTGGGTGTCTTATCACCATGGCAAGCTTCCAGCAAAACAACAAGGAAGTCAATTGTGGAGTAAACGTCATTCACTGCCCTGGGAAAACCTTATTTATAAGCCGTGTAAGTGTTCATTGTGTTTCATGTGGTCATCCATTGGGATGACCTCCTCTAAAAACTTTACGCCTTTAGGCTATTTCGGATACTGTTTAAGCATACGATTACAACAGGGAGATCGGAATTTATATCAGTGATAGTAAATTATTAAAAAACCGAAGATAAAAGATGAAAATAAAGGAGATAATGCACAGAGCAACTACGGTGGAATGTCCAATGTCCATATCGGATATAGCAAAACTGATGTGTGAGAAGAATATTGGATCTGTGCTGGCTGAGAAGGATGGTTGTGTTATGGTCGTAACGGAGAGAGACATACTCAAGAAGGTAGTGGCTCTGGATAAGGACCCAAAAAAGACCAAGGTCTCTGATATCATGACCAGGTGTGCCCATACCATAGATTCTAACAGTGATGTATTTGAAGCGAGCGATATATTTAATAAATACCACATCAGGAGGCTACCGGTCACGGAAGAGGGAAAAATAATCGGTATGGTAACCGCAAGGGATGTGGCAAAAAGCCTGATCTATTTGGGCCTGAGGGCAAATATTACCAAAAGGTCCAGATATGTTAGAAGCAAGTACAGATAATATCAAAAAATGAAAAAGATTCTAGCATATGTGACCCCGGAAAAACACGCGAGTTTATTTGACGTGATAGTGGCATATGATTCCGGTGCGGACGTCGTTGTACCATACACAGAAATAACTGCAGGGGATATGCGCGACATTATACACAGCTGTGTTTTCACCAGACACTCAGATGATCTCAAAAATACGGCAATATTCATCGGTGGACACGACGTCGACAGGGGCGAGGAGTTGCTAAATTCCATCCTGAAAACCTTCAGTGAGCTACCCAGTTTCCTCAGGGTCTCTGTTGCCATAGACCCCGACGGTGCCTACACCACATCGAGTGCCTGCGTTGTTAAAATAAAGAATTCCCTCCGGGAGGATCTCTCCGGTTTAAATTCAACGATCCTTGCGGGAACCGGACCGGTAGGTCAGAGGATCGCCGTCCTGCTCTCCAGGGAGGGCTGCAATGTAACCCTTACCTCAAGAAAACTGGAGAGGGCAGAGAATGTCTGTGAAATGATAAAGAGGAGATATAATGTAGAGATTAAACCATTTGAAGCAAAAAACGATGAAACCACAGAGGAAGCAATCTCAGATTCCGACATAGTAGTCACAACAGGCCCCGAGGGCGTGCAAATTCTACCCAGGAAGATCTGGTCTAAATCCCCAGTGAGGGTAATGGCCGACGTAAACGCCGTCCCACCCTACGGCGTTGAAGGTATTGACGCGAGAAATGACTGCAAGGAAATCGAAAAGGGAAAAATTGGAATAGGTGCACTGGCAATCGGAAGACTGAAGATGAAATGCCATCACGAGGTGGTTAAAAGATTGTTCGAGGAAAAGGGGGTTGTATTTGATCTGGAGAGGGTTTATGAGATTGCGGGGGGGTTTGATCCCACTCGATAGACGAAGAGGAATGAGAGTATAAGGGGTTAAAGATGAGATGGAGGTACTTCGATATTGGCCTGGTGGATCCCTATGAGGCAATGGCGATACATGAGGCGATGTTTATCTCCCGTGTAGAGCAAAAAAGCCCGAATACCCTCTATCTAGAACGATTCAACTCAAGATCCGTATTTCTGGGGTATCATCAGTGTGCAGAGGCGGAATTGAATCTGGATTATTGCAAGCGGAATGACATCAAGATAGTGAGGCGTTCGACTGGAGGGGGGGCGGGTTATATGGATCCCAAGCAGTTAAACTACGCGGTAACGGTGGACAGGAGAGAGTATAATATTCCATCCGATTTCGTGGGGTCCTACGGGAGGATAATGGACGGTTTCATAGAGGCGCTGAAATACCTGGGATTGGAGGCAGAATTCAGGCCAATAAATGATCTGGTTGTGAATGGTGGAAAGATATCCGGCGGATGTATGGCACGCAAGGGTACCATTATCCTCCAGCACGGATCTTTACTGGTCGATTTCGACCTGAATACCGCCTTTAAGGTACTGAATGTCCCGAGGGTAAAATACGAAAGCAAGGGGATAAAATCAGCTAAGAGCAGGGTTACCTCCATAAACAGGGAATTGGGTTACGAGGTCAACTTAGATGAACTGAAGGCTGCAATCAAAAAGGGCTTCGAAAAATCCTTTGGAATGAAATTTGAGGACTCTGGATTAACCAAATATGAAAAGGAACTTGTTCGGGAATTATTACCCAAGTATCGATCGGAGGAATTTATCTACAGGATGTAGATTTTAAGATGATCAATATATCCGAATATAAACAGGGGCTGTATAAATCGGCGGGTGGATTGATACGGGTCTTTTTAAAGGAAAGGGAGGGAAATATCGAAGATATTATATTTACCGGCGACTTTTTTATATTCCCGGAAGACTCCCTGGATATAATGGCGCGATCCCTAAAAGATGTTGCCCTGGATGAGAATAAAATCCTGGATACCATCAAGAAGGTATATCTCAAAGAGAACATAGACTCACCCGGTACGACCCCCGAGGATTTTGCGAGTGCAATAATGGCTGCTGCTGAGTGAGTGTATATAGAGTTTATATTCGAAAGTATCCCGACCCATTAAAATAATTCTTTGATGTATTCCTGAAAAGAGTAAGAAGAACCTTGCCAAGTAGGGTAAATTTACTAATTGTCTTTTATACTTATACTATAAACTCTCTGTTTCGCGAATTTTTTTGGGTTCGTCTTTCAGCAGATAGTCCTTGGACTAATACCATCAGACGTTTTTTAGCAGCATTTAATACCTTAATCCCCCGCTTTGTCACCTTATAGGTCTTCTTGCTTGGCTTTCCGTCTACATGCTTCCATACCCCCTTAATATATCCCTTTTCTTCTAGCCACTGGAGAAGGGGATAGTAAGATCCTGCACTAATCTTTAGACCATACTGTTTTTCAATATACTTCATCATGTCATAACCATGGGTATGACCTTTTGCTATCAATGCAAGACAGTACACTTTACCCATAGACTTTATAAATTTCTCATCTATCCAAGCAAGCATTTCTTCCGCTTCTTGTTGACTATTCTCTTTCACTTTTTCTACCGCTCTTAAATTTATAGACGCCGAAAAGTATTAATAAAATCACAACCACACCAACAGGATATGCCATTATATTTGAACGCCTTCCGGGAACGACATCTATTTTCGCTGACTTGCTGAATGTTAGAACATCATTATCCCTGGTACATCGAATCTCTATAGGTAGGATGTATTCTTTGACCTTGGCATCCCCTTCGACTGTAAATCCAAGGACCGCCTCCCCTTCTTCATCTGTGTCTAAATCACCCACAAATTCACTCTTATCCTCAAAGTCAAAGGGCTGACCGCTCTTCTTCAAGGCCCAGACTGTGACGGAATCGCACCTACTCCCCGTGTTTTTTACCTTCAGCCTCAACTCGGCATATTCCCCGATTCTTGCTCGAATTCCGTCAGTTACCAATTCAAAATCCGGGTATTCCATGATATCTATTGGAATTTTAACCGTGATATTTTCTTCCCGATTGTCAACCCGGTATTCTACATAGAAAATTTGCCCTATTCTTCCGGGCCTGGCATCTTCGTTGATATTTGCATAGAAGGAGATCTCTGAACTGCCCGATGCTTTCAGTGTCCCCAAATCCTTCGTCTGTATATAGGATTTGGGATTCTCAAATGGAAATTCTGGATTAAAGGTAACCTTGACATTCTTTAAATCCTTTGTTCCCAGGTTATCAACCTTAACCTTTATTTCCACATCCTCATCTCCCGCATGAATTTCCTTGGGATCGGTCTCTGTAATACCGAGGGAAATTTGCACATCTCCAATTACCTTTATTCCAATGGAGAGGGTAGTAGTGTGCGGAGTATGATCCATATCTTCATAATTCAACACTAATGGAATAGAGTATGCACCAGTGGCTATATTCTCATCCAGATATAGTATAAATTCGGCATCCTTTAGCCCATTTTTCCCTATATTCCCCAAATACTGCTTTTCTGGGCCAATGACATTAATTGGCAATCCAGCCAGATTTAACTCCGCATCGGTATCAAAGGCTGTCCCGATTCCTTTATTCCTCAGACTCAGTTTGAGATGAAATGTATCTCCTGGTTTAAGCACCCTGTCAAGAGTTACATCCTCCACTACAAAGATCGATTCACCCACGACATTAACGTTGACCTCCCAGGTATCCCTTATATCGTTTTCTATCTTTCCATAGCGATCATAACCGTCATATTTAGCATTTACTGTTGCAGTATGGAGGCCTATTTTTGCATCCTTCGCTATGCTAAATTTAGTCGATATTGTCCTAATCTCACCGGCTTTTATTGTTCCCAGATACCACCTTTTTGAAATCCTTATATCGCCGGCATCCGGAATCAGTATTTCAACCTTTTCTGCATTCTGTCCTCCGACATTCTGAATTACCAAAGTCATAATCCCGGAGTCACCGGGCTCCAGATCAGTATCTATATGGCTCAGATCATAATTCAGAGTCAATCTCGTGGGAACAAGTGTCTGACCCGATACCTGTACCGCTAACAGAGCCATTAATAAACAACCCAACAAAATTTTCCTTCCAAAAATTTTATCTATTTTTTCCATTTTTTCACCTCGATTTTTTAGTTTTTAACCAGGAGTATATCATCCAATTTCTTTTCGTTAATTGTGATCTTATCCCCGGGGGTGTCTCGAATCATTTTTATCCTTTTCCGAAATACTTCTCCCATATAACCAGAAGAGCTGGGATTATAGTTATCGCCGAAAGCATACAACATAAAACACCTAAAGACATCATTGTTCCCAGATCCGCCAGAAATGTCAGCCTTCCTAAGGACATGGCTCTGAATCCGATCAACGCCGCTAAGGTTGTGACGGCCATTGGTACCGTAACACCCGAGATCGTATTGATAACCGCTTCCATGTATCCAAATCGCATTAACTCCTGCCTGAATCTGGAGACAACCTGAATTCCAAAGTCAATGCCGATTCCCATCATCATTGAAGCGGCCCCAGCGGTTACAGAGCTTAGGTTCATTCCCAAAATACCCATTAAACCGAAAGCCCACAACACTCCAAATACTATCGCCATCAGTGAGGTGATCCCATGCTTTAATGATCTAAAAACAAAAAGAAAGATAATCGCAAGAATTCCGAGAATGGAGAAGATGGATGTCTTTCTCATGTCTGGTTTTATTTGCTGTTTTAAGGATGTCATAACCGCAAAGCTTCCAGAGGGTTGAGCTTTCACTCCGGGGGGTTTGGGGGTTTCCTCTATTATTTTACAGAGCTGATAATACACTTCTTCATTATCTGCATCGGGCATCAGATCAAGTCGGATTAGTGTCATGGAGTAATCGTCACTGATGTATTCTGTGGTTTGCGGCAGGGAGTCTAATTTCGATCTTATCCTTCTCTCTGACCTGGGTAAGTGGTCATTCTCTCTTAGTAAATCCGCAATACTGCTGGCAGATTGAATATCCTCCAGTTTTTCGGCCTTCTTAGCTAATATGTCAGCATATTCTATTATCTTAGTATCTCGCACATCTCTAATCTCGCTGGAATTACTGAGTATTGGATCTAACTCTATGACAATATTCCCTGGATTTATGCCCCCATTGAATTCGTCCTTTACAAAATTCATAGTGCTGATAACCTCGATATCCTGAGGGAGTCTCTCCTCCATCCCCTCCTCCTTCATTCCCAATGAAGAGGCTCCGATTAATGCAGCAATAGTTACCAATATCGCAATCCCCAGTATCAGAAAGGGATGATTAGCTACTATGCTCCCGTATTTCTTCAATGTTTCGTCTATCATATTCTTTTGCGTTTTTCTATTCTCTTTGTGAGTTCTTCGTGTTTTCTCACATCAAACATGTGTGTTGCCCTTTCCTTGGTTAGTATCATAGCTGGATTTACGACCAATGCCGAAACTACACAGCAGAATATTCCCAATGCTAAAGTAAATCCGAGATGGTGCATCATGGGCATAGAAGCTAATAGCAGGGCTAAAAATCCAACTATGGTGGTTGTAGATGATCCCACAATGGCCGATCCCACCCCCTGTAAGGCAGTTTTTAGTGAATCTATTTGTGTATTCCCCTTGTCTCTCTCCTCTTCATATCTGCTGACATAAAAAATGCCGTATTCCACTCCCAGGCCGAGGATCATGGCACCTATGCCAACCGTTGCTACAGACAGGGGAATGTTGAGCCATCCCATCAGGCCCAGCGTCCAAATCAAGCCGAATAACAGGGGTGCGAAAACGAGAATCCCCCTGGTCCACGGTCTGCTTATGATTATCAATAAAATTAGAATGACAACTGCGGACAGACTCATAGTAAAGAGCGCATCACTCTGGAGTAAATCCATCATGGCTACCCGGATGGAAGGCATTCCAGTTAACCTTACTTTGACCCCGGGAGGTCGATAACTCTCCCGGATATCCTCCCGAATTTTCTTGTCTAAATCCTTAATACTCTCTTCTTTAGTGCCGAGATCTGCATACGCATACAGCAATGTGGCTGAGTAGTCTTTGTTAAATGCTCTCTCTGATCCAGGGATTCTGGACAATGTTGCTTTCACCCCTTCCACATTATCCGGAATGCCAACTTGCTTAAAGACAGAAGCAATAGACTGTACTCTGTCGATCTCCATCTCTTCGCTTATCCTGTCTTCGAGTTCCAGAAGCATCCTCATAACCCTCGGGTCTCTAATGTCTCTGACTGCGTCCTTGCTTCTGGATCCATAATCCAGTTGTACAACCACGAAGATAATGTCCTGACCGCCAAATGTATCCTCTACCCTCTCCTGTAGCTCTATGACTGGCAGATCCTGAGGTAGTTCTTTAGAGATGTCCGTTTCCATCCTTATGTTCAATAGACCCACGCTCAGGAACAAGGTAACAATCAATGCCACCACTACAATTCCTTTAGAATGTTTTCCCTGAAATTCCGCCAGCCTTTCCATCACGGACTCTATCAACATTTTAATATGTTAATATCTTATATACTGTACTATATCCATATAAATTATATATCAGAAATTGATATATAA
>QMZJ01000058.1 GCA_003663115.1 Candidatus Altarchaeales archaeon
ATTAATGATGTTTTGAAAATGGATGTAAAAAAACAAGAAGTGGGGTATGGGGAGATATTTGAGGAGGTAAATAGAACAAAAACTCATCAAGGACATGAAAATTTATATGAGAGTTCATCGACAGGGGTAAAAGGGCTTGACAAACTTCTTGGTGGAGGATTTCCAAAGGGCTCTGTTGTTTTACTCGCCGGATCTTCGGGAAGTGGTAAGACGATATTTTCATTCCAGTGGTTATTTGAAGGTATAAAGAATGGAGAGAATGGGATTTATATAACAGTGACTGAACCCTTATTCAAAACACTAAAGAATCTTGAGGTAATGAATTTCTATGATAGGAATGCTATAGAGCGGGAGAAATTGAAGATAATAGATATAAGGGAAATCTATAAAGACGAGGGATTTAATCTGGAGAGGATTATTAATTTTATTGAGGAGCAGGTTAGGCAGAATAATGCAAGAAGATTATGTATTGATTCGATAACGGCTATTGCTTATAATCTTGATAATAAAGCCAAGATAAGAAAATTTATTTTTGAACTTGGTAAGGTTATTGCAACATTGGGATGTACAACTGTTCTAACAAGCGAAGTTGTTGATAGAGATAGATACTCTGTTTATAATGTTGAGGAATTTATCTCTGATGCGATCATTAAATTGGCCCAGATAAGAATTGGTGATGAACTGCAGAGAGTCATGCGAATTGTTAAGATTAGGGGCAGGGGCTGCAGGTCAGATGACCTTTATTTTAAGATTTCGGAGCGGGGTATTAGAGTTTTTCCAAAGTTAGATATCTCGTTAAATTATAAGTCCTCGACCGAGAGGGTTTCAACTGGTAATGAAGCTTTAGATGATCTTTTATCGGGTGGTATATTTAGAGGTTCCTCTACACTTATTGCAGGTCCAACTGGAACGGGAAAATCTCTGTTGAGTATGCAGTTTATTATTGAAGGTTTAGAGAGGGGGGAACCATGCCTATATGCCGGATTTGAGGAAAGTAGAGATCAATTGATAAGGAATGCTAAAGGGTTTGGATGGGATCTGGAGAAATACGAAAAGAACGGGCTTCTTACATTGAGGTGTGTTTATCCGAGAGAAAAGCATATTGAGGAGCATTTAACGGATATGGGACATATAGTAGAAGGTAGGAAGATTAATAGATGTGTTATTGATTCTCTCTCTGCTATTGAAAATTCTTTTCCAGAGGAAAATTTTGCAGATTTTGTAATTAGGGTTAACGGTTATCTAAAAATGCAAAATGTGACAACATTCTTTACATCTGCAGCAACTTCATTAATTGGTAGTAGAAGATTGACGGAGAGCCATATCTCAACAATAGCGGATAATATTATCATGCTAAAACATGTCGAAATGCAGGGTGAATTGGGATTGGTGATAAATATAATCAAGGCCAGAGGGAGTAGCCACAGTAAGAGACTAATTGAATACAGGATAACAGATAAAGGAATTGCTATAGGGCAATGTCTGTATGGTTATGAAGGGATTATAGGTGGTATGACGAGGAAGACGGGGGACACTGTAGAGGATAAGCTCGAATCAGAGTTTGAGAAGTTTATTGGTTCTGAGACAGAATCTGTATTTCCATCTTTAAAGTCCGAAGGTTTTTCAAAAGAGAATATCTTTGCTTGTATTGATAAATTGATTAAGAAGGGGATTCTGAAGAAGGATAATGGTATTGAGTTGAAGGAAGATGTTAAAAAAATAATGAGATAAGTGTTGTGAAATGGTTAATGTAAAGAAATTGCTGAGGGATATAGTTGAGAAATATCCATCCAGTGCAGTAGTGATGATGGAACTCCCTACAGAGAGTTATTTTGATGTAAATATTGCCACTGTAAAATTTCTAATAGACAGGGAATTTGAGGGGATATATATAAGTTTTCACAGACCATTCAAGAATATTTTATCTTTATTTGAACAGCATAAGATAGACACGAATAAATTATTTTTTATAGATACTGCAACTGCATTGAGTAAAGGTACCGGAGAAGAAAATCCCCGATGCATCTATATTTCTAAATCAGTAGATATTGATGAATTAATAAGAGCAATCTATATTACGCTTCCAAAGCTGAAAGGCAGGGGGAGGTTTATATTTATTGATTCTATAACGACTATAGCAATCTACAAACCACTATCTGAGACCATGAGATTTTCTGAATTTTTAATTAGAATTGTGAGAAAGAACGAAGTGGAAAATGTTATATTTAATGTTGCAAGAGACCTCGTGCAGAAAAAATTTATTAGGGATATTGCTCTTCGTGTTGATAAGGTAATAAGTGTTGCAGAATGATAGATGCAAAAAAACTTGAAAATGAATTGAATAATATTCCAGATGGCTGGATTGTGCTATTAGAAACAAGTGCAGAGAATGTATTGGAAGTTAGTTTAGTTGTTCTGAAATTTCTGTCAAATAATAATTATACAGGGATAGTGTTATCGGCAAGCAGACCATATCAAAATCTGATAAAACTCTACAAACAAAATGGCATTGATACAGAGAAGATATTTATTATTGATTGTGTATCAGAAAGTTATGGAGGTAACCTGGAAGAGTCAAATAATGTGCAATACATTGAGAGTGTATCTGCATTGACAAGCATCTCAATTTCAATAGATAAGGTTATTGGATTAATAAGAGGGGGAAAATTTCTTTTTATTGATTCAATAACTACTATGCTTATACATAATGAACCCGGTGTATTTGTGAGATTTATCCACAGTGTGATGACAAGGCTGCGTACAAGGGAGATAACTGGGATAATTGTCTCATTGAGTGAGACTGATAGGGAGATAAGGGCAGAGATTATGCAGCTGTGTGATAGGATTATAAATTATAAACCTTGATTTTGTATCCGTGAATTATGTCCCAACCTCAACTTACAGTCTCGAAAAAAGGATATATTAGATTAAAATAAACTGAATTCTTCATCAATAACCAGGTGACTTAAAAAGCCTAGGAGTGCAAAAAACGGGAACCATGGATCGATGAGAAGAAGGGGCGTAGAAAACAGAATCCCTGCAGTGATCGTATGAAAGAAGCCCCTGTGTTTAATGAAGGGGGCCGCCAAAAGGAAGAATGCCAAGGCGATTCCCATTAAACCCAGAATAAGAGCGGGATACAGTAGATAGAAGACAGAAGACAGAAGGAAAACCCCGGCAAGGAGTTGCCGTACCTTTGACCCTTTTGCATCTATATCCGGGAGGATGGAATATAAGACTCCGATGAAAAACCCAATAACTAGAGTAGCCGGAGAGATTCTGAGTTCAAGGTAATAATGGAGAATTGCCAGTAGAACCGAAATAAATATGCTATAGGCAGTAATATGTACCCTGTAACCGCTCATATTATTACCTTAGCTTTCATGTAATTAATATGCAGTCATTAGGTCTGAGTAACCCATGGGCCCTGACGGGTTTATTACTGTTAATTCCAATCATCCTGCTCTATCTTCTAAAGCCGAAACCCAGGCACATAAAATTCCCCACGATAATGTTCATAACCAGGATAGAAAAGGATAGAAGATTCCGACTTTTTCCCAAGAGATTTGTCAGGGACCCATTGCTAATAATCCAGCTCCTTATCGTTCTTTTCCTCGTTCTTGCGATCGCAAATCCATTCTTCATCTCTCAAGTCGAGAAGAGACCCATGGGGAATATCGTCTTCGTCATAGACTCCTCTGCAAGTATGCAATCCACGGACATACGCCCCAGTAGGTTTTCGAGGGCAAAGGAATTAGCTAAGAAAATTCTCGACGACTCAAGCCCCGAAAGCTCCTTCAGCATCATTTTAGCCGAGAATATGCCCATCGTTGTTCTAAAAAATTCGGACAGGGAAACAGCTAGAACTGTCCTGGATAGATTAACCTGTGCGGATACACCGACAAACATCGGCGATTCAATTCTCTTCGCCAGGGATATGCTCTCTGGTGTAAAAACAAACAGGGAGATCTATGTCTTCTCAGACTTCTCAAATAGTGAGGGAACGGATATAGAGCTGGCGAGTAAGCTCGCATTGAGGGATGGAATCGATATAAAGCTAATAAAGGTATTTGCGGGAGGCAATAATATAGGGATTATCGACATAGATGCAAAGAGGTTCCTGACAAACAGGGATAGATTTTATCTGACATTCACCCTCGAAAACTTTAATTCGGAGGAAATTACTGTAGAGGGAGAAATCCTCGTAGATGGAAATTCAATAGAAAGTATCAGGGAGAAGATCCCGGGCAGATCGACAAAGTTGATTCATATAGAGGATGACATATCTCCCGAATCCCATATAGTAGGTGTTAGAATAGACAATGAGGATGATCTTACGATAGATAATGAGGCCTATGCGATAATACCGGAAATTAAGAAATATAGTGTTCTGTTAATTACGGACGATGACTCAGATATCTACCTGGAGCACGCATTGAAATCCTCGCCAGATATAAAACTAACGAAGGCGATCCCTCCTGTAATTCCAGAATTTGATGGATTTGATACGGTAGTTCAGGGTGAGGTGAATAAAGAGCTTCTATTGAAGGGCATGTATGGTGACCTAAAGCTGTACGTGGAGGAGGGGGGCAATCTGGTAGTCCTTGCCTGCTCAGATCTGGGGGACATCAAGGATCCGGATTTAGAAGTTCTTTTACCCGTAAGGCTGGAATGGATAAAGAATCTGGAGAGTGAGATTGAAATCCTCAAGGACCATGAAATTTTAAGAGACACGGTTCTGGAGGACATAATTGTAAAGAGATACTTCAAGTGCAATGCTAAGAACAAATCCGAGGTGGTGGCGGAGGTGACGGGAATGCCAGAGATAGCCTATCATAGGTATGGGGAGGGCATGGTTGTTTATGTTGGTCTCAACCCGAATCCATCGTGGAGTAACTTTTATTATAGTTCTTCGATGCCAATATTCTGGTTTCAACTCATCAGGTGGATAAACAGGGCTGATACAGCCACGGTGATGTACAACTTCAAAACCGGAGAATCTCTACCGGTAAGGCAGACAGTAAATGTAACCACCCCATCAAATAAGACACTCGAGGGAAGAAACATAATTCTCGATGAGATCGGCATCTATAAAACAGAAACCTCCGGGAATAAAGAACAGATAGCGGTAAACCTCGCAAATGAAAAGGAATCGGACATAGCCGGATCCATAGGGATGGACACGATAAATGTGGGTTCTGAAATAAAAAGAGAGAAGATAGATGTAGAGCAGGACCTGTATCCCTATCTGCTATCCATAGTTCTCTTTCTATTGATAATGGAGTTAATCTATTATATCAGGAGGGGTTACTTCCAGCGAAAGACCGGCTCTGGAACATAAAGGCAGAGAGAAAACTCTCGGATTAACCCCTTATCTCTTGTATCCAATCCTTCTCAGAAATTCCTTCCTTTCCCTCTTGTGCTCTTTGGTTTCTATTCCCCTCGGCTTTTCGCCGTCTATGACCCCAAGGATTCCCTTGCCCTGTTCCTCCTCCGCGATGACCACTTTCAGCGGGTTAGCGGTCGCGGCGAAGATGTGGCAGACCTCGGGGACCTCCTTAATCCGGTTTAGAACATTTATTGGATAGCACTCCCTCAAAAAAACTATGAATGAATGACCTGCACCGATCTTCTTAGCATTCTTCTCCGCCAGCTTTATCAGCTCGGGATCCGTGCCGTCAGAGCGGATCAGGCAATCGCCGGAGGATTCGCAGAAGGCAAGCCCGAACTTTATTCCCGGAACTGCCGTAACCAGAGCTTCATAGATATCTTCCACGGTCTTAATGAAGTGGGCCTGACCCAGAATCAGATTCAACTCGGGTGGTTTCTCTATCTCTACCAGGTTGATTTTTATCATGAATAAAATTATGGATTTATCTAAAAAATAGCGAACCCTTTATATACCTGAAATCTCCATAATATACCTGAAGGGGTGGCGATCGAGTCAAGGGCTGAAAGGTTGCCTATAGTAGATTCGTTTTGATGCGCAGTTTATAAGGTAGGCGGTATTTTTTAAACGCTCTTGCCACTCCTTCACTAGGTTTATGATCCAGCTGAGATATTTATTTCTGCAATCTTCATTGTATAGTAATACAGGTAGTTTAAATTGAAATCTGGCAAACTGAGGAGCAGATTCGAGGGTGATCTGGCCGAGGGGGTGAAGGAGTTTATTTCCTCTGTTGGGATCGATAAAGAGGTGATATTGGAGGACATATGGGGGAGCGAGGCCCACGTGATAATGCTGGCAGAGCAGGGAGTAGTGGAAAGGTCAGATGCGAGGAAAATACTGGGGGCCTTGGAACGAGCGAAAAGTGACTTTATTGAGGGAAGATTTGAGCTGGATCCGGGGCTGGAGGACGTTCATATGAATGTCGAGGATTATGTGATGAAGGATGTAGGCGAAGATCTCGGGGGGAGAATACATACTGCAAGGTCGAGGAATGATCAGGTTCTGACGGATACCAGATTACATTTGAGGGAGAGTATTATTGAGATTGAGGAGTCCATAATAAAATTACAGAAAACGCTTCTGAAGCTCGCGGAAAAATCCACAGAGAGGATAATGCCGGGCTATACGCATACACAGCATGCACAGCCAATTAGCTTGGGATTTTGGGCTACTGCCCACGTGAGTATGTTAACAAGGGACCTGAAAAGACTGAAAAATGCCTATATTCATGTTAATAAGAACCCTCTGGGGGCATGCGCACTCTCCGGAACCTCGTTCCCAATCAATAGAGAATTGACGACAAAACTACTTGGTTTTGACGGCATTGAGGAACATTCACTGGACGCGATCAGCTCCAGGGACTTTATCGTTGAGACGTTATCTGCTCTGTCAATTCTAATGTCAAACCTATCCAGATTGAGTGAGGAGTTGATATTATTCAGCACGAAGGAATTTGGACTTATTGAGTTATCGGACGAATTTTCAACGGGGAGCTCTATAATGCCGCAGAAGAAGAACCCCGACGTTGCCGAATTGGTGAGAGGTATGACTGGCTTAGTTTATGGATCATTAATGCAGATTTTAGTTACATTAAAGGCACTGCCACTGGGATACAGCAGGGACCTTCAGGAAGACAGGGCCCTGCTCTGGGATTCCCTCCGGAGGGTAAATTCATCACTCCTTCTCCTCGATGGGACGATTAACAAGGTAAGGTTTAATGAAAAGAGGATGTCCGAACTTGTGAGTAAAAACTTCTCAACGGCAACGGAGCTCGCAAACTTTCTTGTATCTGAAAAGGGAATCCCCTTCAGAAAATCCCACGAAATAGTTGGCACGGTTGTGAAGGAGTTGATCAGGAGGAAGAGGGATTTCAGCGATACTGGATATAGCAGAGATATACTAAGAAAACTCGGGGTGGATATATCAACAAGGGAGCTCAGGGATATACTGGATCCAAAAAAAGCAATCGAGAGAAGCAAAAGTCTGGGCGGTACCTCGCCGAAAGAGGTGGAGAGGATGATCAAAAAATTCAGGAGAGAGGTGGACAAAAGAGAAAGAGATATAAAGGAGAGAAAAGAGAAAATAGAATCAGCCAAGAAGCTCACGGAGAAGATGATCAGGGAGCTTTAATATAATTCAGAATTCCGGACGAGATCTCTCTCTCACAGTATTTACAGACCAGGATTAGTGGGTTAATCTGCTTTACTATGAAAACGGATGTTACGGGTTCTCTCTCCTTATTTGTGATGCACTGTGGGTTGGGACATTTTATGATCCCAGTGATCTGTTCGGGCAGGGCAACCTTCTCCTTCTTCACAACCCTGTAATCCTTTATTATGTTTATGGTCGCATCTGGGGCGATAATTGCTATCTTGTTTATCTCACTTGTGTCGATATCCCTGTTCTCCACCTTAACGATATCCTTTTTACCTAACTCCCTACTCGGGACATTCATCGCAAAGGTTAATGCATCCCTGAAATTCTCATCGATGCCGAGAATCTTAAGAACGTCCGGGGCCTTCCCCTGCCTTATATGATCTATTACTATGCCA
>QMZJ01000059.1 GCA_003663115.1 Candidatus Altarchaeales archaeon
GAGCATAAAGAGTTCAATTCGGGATCTGGGAATTGGAATCTCAGATGAGATCACCGGGAACAGAACCAGAATAAGGGATAAAATCAGGGCTAAAATAAAAAAACTAACAATAGATATTGACAGAAACGAAACTCCTCTGGTGGTAATAGCAGTTGGAAACTGGAGAGATACGATAAAGGCACCCTTCCATCCGGGAAGGGGTATTTCGAGGCTGATAAGTAATGAGGATGAAATTCCGGATGTTATCAAAGAGATTAAAGAGGGGAATTATACAAGAATCATAGTTGTTGGAAAACCGGATCTTGCACAGAAGATATGCGATGCCCTCACAGCTGAAGTAATAGAACATGACTGCCTTACCGGAAATGCGAGCAAGGTTGCTGCAATGATTGCCAGATTGGAGAGATCAAGGATTCAAAAACTACAAGAGAAATTCAGGGAGAGGCTTCCAAGAATTCTGGAGAAGCTCGAGGAGAGGGCTCGAGAAATTAGAGAAGAATGCGTTAACTTTTTTGACCTGGCAAATATTACAATCACAGACTTAGAGACAAATTTAACCAATGTGCAGGAGTACAAGAACAGGGTTAGAGAACTAAACTTAGTAAGAAAAGAATGCATGCAGGCTATAGCAAGAGGTAATCTCACAAAAGCCAGGAACAGACTGCAGCAGCTCAAGAGTGATGTGAAGTCACTGAGGTGGGAAATCAGAGATTTGATAAGAGAGGAGATAAAAGAGGAAACAGATGCTGAAACAGTAAATGCCACAGAAATTGCAGCGAAGATAAGGGAGAGGGTTCAGGAGATCTCTCAGATCAGAGAGGAGTTACTAGGGGTAAGGAACGAACTCGCAGAGAAATGCAGGGAGAGGGTAGAGGAGATTGAGGAATTAGAGAACAGGAGTCAGTACTCCAAGATACACGAAAGGATAAAGATGGCACTGAGGGAATGCGCAGATGTAAGGAAAGGAGAAGGGATAACTACAACCACAGAGGCAGTAACTACAGCCAGTACCAGTGTGAAGGTAACTACAACAACTACCACCATAACGACAATACCAACAACAATGAAGGGGCACGGAAGAAGATAATTATTTCCTTACCCTCAGGTTCACAAGGATATGGTCTTTGTCATAGGGTCTTAGGTCTATTGTCTGCAGAATATCAAATTTACCTTTCAGTTTCTCCATCTCTCTCTTAAAGACCTTCTTTGGGCTTTTAACTGCGTTGATGCTCCTCGATTTTATTATGAGCATTGCAGATCTTGGGGAAAATTTTTCAGAGTTCCTTATTAAGATCTCGGCCTGATTTGATTGAGCAACGTCCTGATAGATGATGTCTATGGAAGCGACTCTGTGAATATACTCCCCCGGGCGCGCAGCATCCGCCAGGATGGGGATCATGTTTCTTTTTTTCATAACCACTGGTAATAATTCGCGCATCATTCGCTTTGAGAATTCAACACAGTATATCAAACCCCGAGGACAGATGTCGGCAATATGGCTCGCGGTTGTACCGGAAGAGGCACCCAGATAGAGAACATTTGAATTTTCCCTGAATGGAAACTCCTCCAACCCCTTAATAATGGCGGCCGATAGCTTGCTTCGGTACGGGTCCCAGAGCCTGTACTCTCTTCCATCTTTATATATTAACTTTTCGTCGTAAACCCTGTATCCCGGGGAGGAATTCAGGGTTGCCAGTTTCCCATTTATTCTGTAGATCCCTGGGAATGTTTTCATTTTTTATATCTATAATTATAATGAGTAAGAGATTAAGAAAATGGAGATCGAAGGTCTTTTTACGGCGATTATTACGCCCTTTGATGAAAAAGGCAGGGTTGATGAGGAAGGCCTGAGGAGAAATATAGAATTTCAGCTCGAGAACGGAGTTGACGGAGTTGTTCCAGTTGGAACCACCGGAGAATCCGCGACACTCAGCGAGGAGGAGCATAAAAGGGTGGTTGAGATAACCATAGATCAGGTTAACGGAAGAGCTCTGGTTCTGGCCGGAACGGGAAGTAATAGCACAGCCGAGGCAATAGACTATACAAAGCACGCAAAGGATGCCGGGGCCGATGCCGCATTGATGATCTCACCCTATTACAATAAACCTACTCAGGAGGGGATTTATCAACACTACAAAAAGGTTGCTGAGACCGTAGATATTCCAATAATCCTCTACACGGTTCCAGGCAGGACGATGGTAAATATAGAACCGGAGACTACAAAGAGGTTATCTGAGATCCCGAATATCGTTGGAATCAAGGATGCTTCTGGAAACCTGAATCAGATCTCTAAAGAGATTCTCTTGTGTGGAGAAGATTTCGTCGTTCTTTCGGGAGACGACTCCCTGAATCTACCGATAATCTCACTCGGGGGAAAGGGTGCGATCTCCGTTGTGAGTAATATCACCCCTAAGGAGATGGGGGATCTCGTCAGAGAGGCACTGAATGGGAATTTTACCGAGGCGATGAAATTGCACTACAGACTCTATCCTCTGTCCAAGGTTCTGTTCATAGAGACGAGCCCGGCACCTGTAAAGGCGGCAATGAACATGATGGGTCTTGCAGCGGGTAATCCCAGATTGCCACTGGTTCCCGTAAGAAAGGACAGTGAAGAGAAGATAAAGAGGGTTCTCGAGGAACTAAAGCTCTTGTAACGCAACTTGGACAGTATTTAAATGAAACCCGATGTTTTTCTATATTTTCACAATTTCAATAGCTATGGAGTAATCCACTTCTTATTAACTATTATATCCGTCCCATAACTGTCTGTTTCACCAAGATATTTACATAGTATAGTCATTGACATAAATATTTAATCACAACTTGAATCCTCTCGTTCTCAAATACTTGGCAATTCTTCTTTATCCCTCTAAATGTTGAATGGATTTTTACTGGGGATTGTGTTATCGGATTCCTAGATCAGGCAGCGCCGCAGACAACTGACAACGGTGTGTGCGTTTCTGCGTTTGACACGGGATAAGAATCCTGTGGGTCACATAGAGCGAATAGGGAAGATTTTGTCAGGTCAGAGTGGGCACTCAAAGAAATGATACGGACTACCTTCCATTTGCTCGCCAAGAAATCAAGCTTCATAGAGGGTGGTTAGAGGGTGGTTAAAGATATTTAAACCACGATTGTCTAATTATGACCTTAACTATAGTTATGACCCATTACGTCGGAGTGTGGGTAGCAACCTTTGGATAGGGCACCGCAGACCTCATTGTTCTATATCACTGTTTTATTTCAACATCCACCGTTGTGCTGGCGATAACATTATTATTGTAACTTAAATCCGCGTTAATCTGGTAGATTCCCGGAGTGATACCGGCACATCCATAGCATCTCGGGGTTTTATAAGAAAATGTTACAGTATTTGTACCAACATTGAGATCCATTTTCTCTGTTTTATCTAATCTGTAGTGTCTGGCATTAATTCCATATACCCTGACATTCACATCACTGAGTTTACTTGAACTATTGATCGTAACGGTAATATTCATGAGTTCGTTGGAACGATAGGTTTCTTTATCTGTTGATAGGGATAACCCCACCCCCAGATTGGATACTACAGTAGTTGTTGTACCGGTGGTTGATGTAGTGATGGTTGTGAGTGGAATAGTTGGTGCACTGATAGTTGATGTAGTGGTTACCTCCATTTTTTCCTGAACACACCCATTGATCAGAATTCCAATCACTAAAACAAGCAAAATCATGATTTCACCCTCTCTTTTCATCGTACCCTCTCTTTTCATCGTACCTTCTTACTCCAAAATTCAAATTAATGTTATAACCCTCTCCCCACCTTATATGCCAATAACTAATTTATTCTTTCATGATAATTTCCAATGATTGGCAAGTTGTCTTGAGTTAAAAGACTGCTTGTGGAAACGAAGTGCATGGAACCATTATCGTTAGCTAAATTTATGATCATCCCATCTTAATATTATTGAAACCTAATCTAATAACTAAAAAAGTGGTAGAGTTAAGGTTATAAATTTTCCGGCGCAAAAGCAAATAACTCCAAGCGATTGCTCCAATAGACACGAATTTCTCAATCCTCCCCCCAATAGGAATTTCTTTACTGATTCTTCCGTGATTACCTCAAACGCATAATAGTAATGATAATCCAATGACGATGGAAATTATCCTGGCCATCTCAACAACTGTTGTAAATAGATATGGTGTCAAGGGAATAAAACCGCTAACTTGCTATAAAACACGCTGGAGGAGCAATAAATTTCTTTCTTCGTGTACTTAGAAATCCCGTGTTCTGATTCTACTTCTTCTGAAATGAAAAAACCACCCGAATTTGCCAATCCACCTGCAATAGCGATCGATAACCCAGACACTAAAATCATGGTCTTGCTTGGATTCGGGGCAGAAATTCCTAGAGTTAGGCCAAAAATGGTGATTACACCTCCATCATTCCAAAGGCAACCCCATAGATGCTGTTCATATTCGCAGAGTGTGATCGCTGCCGTTTTACAGATGTGGAGATGGTGTGAGGTTTCAATCTAAACCAAACTCCCGTTTAATCTGGCAGGCCTTACACAGATCTCCCGAGGTTAGATCCCCGCAGATTCTGCATCTGCCAATCTCTCCAGGCCTTGTTTCCGAACGAAGAATTGAAATCAATCTATCTGTTGATTTAAGAATCTGAAACTTGCTTCCGGGGTGTCTTTCTTCAATTCTATCTATAACCTCCCTGATCGTTCTCCTGAAGGCATCCTCCGAATAGGGACATCTACTGGTTTCGAATTCAATCCTCTTCAATCCGGCATAAACCCTAACCTCTTCTTCGGGGCATTCTCTAAGGGGTTTAATCCTCGGTATAAATTTCTCATTCTTTATTACCCCCGCAATTGCGCCCATTCGAGCGATCCTATCCAGGTCGCCCCTGATAAAGTTCATTAGACTGGACTGAATCTCATCATCGAGGTTATGTCCGGTAGCGATCTTTGTAATACCCAGTTCCCTGGCTTTATCATTCAGCAACTTTCTCCTCAAAACCCCGCAGTAGCTGCAGGCCGGGGCCGGATTTTTAAGCCTCTTCGATCTCTCCACAATCTCGTCCATGGTCAGACCAAATTCCTCCCCGAAGCTGTAGACATACTGCTTTACCCCGAGTTTTTTGCATATTGCCTTTGCCGCATTCAAACTCTTCTCCTGAAATTTTCCCATTCCCTGATCGATACTTATTGCAATCAACTCTGATCTTGGAGCCCTCTTGTGCAGATCATTCAGGATATGGAGAACGACGGTGGAGTCCTTACCCCCAGAGAGAGCCACCGCCGTTTTATCCGTTGGCTTCAGCAATCTATTACTCCTTATATTCCTTCTTACCCTTTTCTCAAACAACCGGATGAAGCAATTACCGCAGAGGAATTCCCCGGAGTATTTAAGCTCTATCTCGGCCCTTTTGTTACAACGTGCACATTTCATCTGCCTTAGTTAATTAAGGGTTCTATAGGTCCCCGTTTTTGTATTTATATTTATCCAGAGATATCCTTAATATACTAAAATTACAATAGATTTTAAGAATGGCAGACGAGCCGATACTTGAAAAGAGATTTAATGAGGGCATCGATATAGAGGAATACCTGAGGGATGGGGCGATCCTGGTCAGGTTGTTTATAGAGGTTCAGAGTAATGATAAAGATGCCGCAGAGAGGGCAATAAATAGGACGATCTTTGATTCGCTGGCCAATGAGAAGGCTGTAAGGCTGATATACGCAAAATTCTACGATATAAGAAAGGACAGGAAACTGAACTTCTTCTCCGGGGTTGTTGAGGTAAAGTTACTGACTATAGATTTTAGGTGGTTGGTGTCGGTGGTAATGAGGTATGGACCATCGGCCATCGAGATAATAAAACCAGAAAAGGTCACATTATCCATGGATGAGATGCAGTCTCTACTTGCGGACGTCTCCGAGATCTCTCAGATGTATTCATCAAAGATAATTTCGTTATTAAAGGATGATGAAAGAAAAAAACTGTACGAAAAAATGCTCGGCGGGGCCTAGGGTTTTGAGGATTTTACTGTTTATAATAATATTGATTCAATTCACGTCGGCACAGGCCACGGGTTTAATGAAAGAGTCCGGGATATATAAAATTAATTATATAACCCTCCTGGTTCATGAGAATGGCTTTGTGGATGTAGAGGAAGAACTGGAGGTTAACAATACTATAGCGAGCATCTTTACACCAAGGAATATTCTGGATTTACTGATCACGGATTCTGAGGGCAATAAATTGCAATATGAATCGGTTTCAGGGAACAATAAGCAATTAATCACATTCTATCTGTTGTCTCCGGATGAAAGACTCATCAGGCTCAGATACAGAACCCTGGATCTCACGAGTAAGAATGCCAGTACGTGGACGCTTAAATTTTCAACCTCTTCGGTTCCGAGACATACCATAATCAAGATAGAGTTCCCACCCGGTTCGAACGTGATCTCCCTGAGACCAAGGAATATACTCAGATATCCACAAAATTTAACCAGCCCCTTATGGTTGTACCCACAGGTTAAGGATTTCGGTTTCGAGTGCGATTACGAAACGGGGCCGTCGATCCCGGGGGGAGATGGCACTCACCCGTATGCTGTTGCGAGTATAGCCGTAATGGCCGTGGTGATGATATTTCTATCTATCTATATTTTAAGAAAAGGGAAAGAAGAAAAAATTTTGGGGGAGGTTAAGGAGGAAAAAGGCAAGGAAGAGGAAAAGGTTAGCAAGATAAAACCCTCGGTATTGAATGTACTGGAGGAAAACGAGAGAAAGGTAGTGGAGGTATTACAGGATTCCGATGACGAAATAACCCAGGCATATATCTATAAAACGACCGGGATACCAAAGGCTACCCTTTCGGACCTAATGAAGCGATTAGAAAAGCGTAATGTAATAGAAAGAAGACGAGACGGTAGGATAAACTGGATAAAACTAAAGAAATGGGTTTTTAATAAATAGAGTCTTTCTCGAACTTTTTTAGGATAAATAGAGGGAATATGAACGTTTTCAGCTGAATAAAGGCCCATGGTTCGGTTTTCTAATTTTATGTTCGGGGGAAAGTATATATAGGAGTACTTCTTAAATTTTAGATAGGTCAGGAAAAATGACCAAAAAATAAAAAAAGGAGGAAAAAGATGAAAAGTATTGATGTGAAGAAGATCGGTACCCTGGCAGCCAGTACTCTGATGCTCGGAGCTGCCTTAGCTGGTCCGGTAAGTGCTGGCATAGATATGACCGGTGTCGATAAGGGATTCTTCTATGATGCCAACTTCAATCCCATAGTGCAGATTGTAGTTGGTGAGAAGGGTATGGCGACGGATGCTGTAGCAGCGGGAAATATTGCGGCAACGATAGGTAATCTTGCGTATATGACAAAGACAGAGACCTTTACACCGGAGTACACCCCGGAGGGACAGGTTGTTATAGAGACGTCAGCCATCGGCGCAACGGGTGACTACGTACAGGACGATAGTCCAGAGAAAGAGGGAAATTCTGTAGAGAATATAACTAAGTTCTACGACAAAGAGGAAGGATTCCACTTCGATGGCGAGAAGACATACGAGAGGGGAGACTTTACCCAGTATGCATTAGCCTGTGAGCAGCAGACCAGGACTGAAGCGGGACTTCTGATGGAGGGGACATACAATAACATACACTGTTTGTTCTGTATGACCCTGTGTGTAGAGGGATTGAAGAATCCGTCCCACGAGATGAAGGAGCAGATATATGTGAATTCCAGTATGATAAGGTACTATGAAGAGGGTCTGAATGATGACGATACAGAGGCTCTAAAGATGGCGATCGAGGGAGGTGCAATCAAATACACGGTACAAACGGGATACATCCCCTTA
>QMZJ01000060.1 GCA_003663115.1 Candidatus Altarchaeales archaeon
CATATATTGGAAGAAGACACATGGCCGTAATAGATTTACAGAAGGGATTGCCGAAAGAAAAGAGAGTAATGAAGGATATAAAACAAGCAATTAAGGAATGAATAAATGAGGGTTATCTAATACTCCAACACACAGATAGAGTTTCCATTAACCCGAGAATGCTAAAGGAGGTTAAAGAGATCATAAGATAATTTAATTCTTAATTAAATATAACAACCCTGCCATAAATGGCAGGGGTTTGCTTTCATTGCCAGCATTTACTGACAAAAAATCTAACGTACAAAAAGCATTCTGGAAGAGGTGTTTAATCATGATGAGTCATAATATAAAAATCTCGCCGCCGAGCCGAACTCTCCGCTTGCTATCGCTCGCCTAAATCCCGCAAAGCGGGGCCTCACATACTCCCGGAACGTTATCTCGTTGCACTCGATGACACCCAACACAATTCATATCTCAACGCATCGACTGACCTCAAACTTTTAAGAAAAGTTTGATCAAAACGGGTGCTATCTTCGCGGCTCGGTGGCACTTAAATTCCCGTCTGTTTTCTTTACTCGTACCTCAACGCATCGACTGGCTTTAGCTGAGAGGCTTGCCTTGCCGGGAGAAATCCTGAGACACAGCCCACGATGAATGAGAACAGTAAAGCCCCGAGAATAAGCTCCGGGGTGATGCTCGCCTTAATCAGGACTATGTCAAATTGCGCTGCAGCAATATACTCAAAACCTTTACTTATAAATACTCCAATCAAACAACCCACAGCACCTCCAGCCATTCCGATAATACCTGACTCTATGAGAAACAGAAGTAGTATATCATAGTTTCTCGCCCCCACGGCCTTCATGATACCAATTTCCCGAGTTCTTTCAAGTACAGAGGTATACATGGTATTCATTATCCCTATGCCTCCCACAAAGAGCGAGATTAAGGCTATCGCGATAACAACCCACTGTACAGCATCCAGAATAATATCGGTAGCATCCATCATCTGCTTCAGACTCTTGACCTGGAAGTTCTCCTCCCCCTCTTTAAGCCCCCTGTCCCTCCTCATTGCTTCCTCTATGTCCTCCGCGACATCGTCTGTTTCATAGTTTGCTCTAACCTTCACGATACCCATCATGTATTCGTCCCTGATGTCGAAGAGCTCCTGTGCCGTCTTCATTGGGATATAGATCTGTTTATCATCATCCGGGTTGCCTATTCTGCTCATCTCACCGACTACCTCGAATTTTTTGTCATTCAGGCTGATTCTATCACCTATCCTCACTGGCCTGTCGAAGACATTACCCGCCCAGTACTCGTAGCCCACAATTACCTTGTACCTATCACCCTCTCTGAACCTCTTCTGCCCCCTCACGACCCTTATTCCCGAACTTTCCAGTACGATCTCCTGAGTTCCCGGGTCTATACCCGTAACAAAGCCGTATATTGTTTCATCTTTGAATTTTACCTCGGCGTACTTGCCCACTATACTCCCCACTTGTTCAACGCCGCGCACATCTTTTATCACCTCAAGATCATGGTCATTTAGTGATACCATTCTACCGGAAAGCATTTCGGCCATCCCTCCGGGAATCACATAAACTGTATCCTTACCCAACAACTCAAACTGTTCATTTAGGGCATCCTTCAGGCCCTCCCCCAAGGAAATTAATGATACAATAGCCGCTATCCCCACAAAGATCCCCAGCATGGTCAGCCAGCTCCTGATCCCCCTGCCCCCTATACTCCTAATCGAGAGTGTGAAAAAATCCGCAATCATTTTCTCAAAGCCTCCACGGGGTGCATTTTCGATGCCCTTCTGGCCGGCAGATAACCCGAAAAACAACCAACAAGGAATGAAAATAACAAAGTACCTATGATAAGTTCGGGGCTGGCGTGTACTCTGAAAATATCTATGCCACCATAATTTACAACGAGATATTCCGCGAATTTGCTCAGAAGTAAACCAAGTAATACACCTATTATTCCCCCAACAAGACCGAGCATTCCTGCCTCAATAAGGAATATCAGCAGTATGTCTGAATTTCTGGCGCCTATAGCCTTCATTATGCCTATCTGATGTGTTCTCTCGAGGACAGAGGTATACATTGTAGTCATAATCCCTATTCCCCCCACAAGCAGGGAAATTGCGGCGATACCTGCCAGAAAACCAGTCACCAGATTAAAGACGTCTTTAAATACCCTCACAATATTTTGAGGGGTTTCGGCAGTGAAATCCTCTTCGCCTTCCTTCACACCCCTATGCCTTCGTAGCTTCTTTTTAATGTTTTCAGCAACCTCACTCACATCAGAGCCCTTTTCAACCTTAACCTGAATCATAGAATATCCATCACTCTTGTTAAATAACTCCTGTGCAGTCTCAATTGGTATTGTTATCTTACTATCATGGAAGGGATTGCCTGTCTTCTTGTTCTTTCCTACGATGTCAAACATTATTCCTTCGATCTCTATCTTATCCCCTACATCAATGTCGGTATCAAAGAAATCACGCGTTCTAACTCCCACCTGCGCCTTGTATCTATCACCCTCTTTAAGGTACCTTCCCTCATCCACAGCAAAGAAGTCAATCTGTTTTAACAGCTTTTGATATTTCGGATCGGTTGGTACTCCAAAGATGGGGATAAGTATCCGTTTGTTATCTGCCTTCACGTTTCCGGTTGCAAGTATAACACCTGCTGCGGAGTCAACACCCCTCACCTTCTCTATAACGTCGAGGTCGCTTTTATCTAATTTAGCTGCGACAAAGCTTCCCCTGGGAACCCCGGTAAGTGTTCCTCCCCTTCCGGGAGTTACAATGATTCTATCACCGCCGACCATCTCGAACTGTTCATCAATGACCCTCTGTAACCCCTGACCCAGGGAAATAAGTGTAACGACGGCAATAATTCCCACAAAGATCCCCACCATGGTCAGCCAGCTTCTAAGTTTCCTGTGCATGATCCCATCTGTTGCTAGCCTGAGATAATCCTCAATCATCTTCCCCTCCATAAGAAGTAAAGATACGGGAAATCATCTAGAAAAGAGTTTCCTGTTTATGTAACCGGTAATCAGGGTAAAGAGTTTGTAGATAAACCACAAAACCAACAGTGAGATGAAAATAACCGGTATCGCTATCAGAACCCCAATGATCATCGAAGAGGTTTTATTCTCCTGAAATCTTGCGGCGTAATCCTCCTCTGAAAGAATCTTAATATTAACTGTGTCCTCTTTCGTGTATCCTATGTTATTCCCTTCTCCCCTGTACTCTAGTTTAACCTTCAGGGGAATTATCTCTTTATCCACAGAATCGCTTATCTTTATAGTGAAATCCTCTGTTTCAACATCGTCCGAGTCGAGATTCCCGATGTAAAACTCATTTATGGAGACCACTTCGTAGTCATCGGTTGGCTCAAGGGTCAATTTTACAAACTTGGCATCAATAAAGCCCTCATTTACCACCTCTATCGATACCTTGCCTGTGCTTCCCCGTGTAAAGGTATCCGCGCTCTCTAGGGCTATTGTCAGGTCGGGGGTTGCATCTATCTGCACCCCGATATCCTTATCTATTTCTTTTTCTATTCCATCCTCATCGATGTATCTTATCGTCAACGGAATCTTGTACGCCTTTGGTTCGGCTTTACTGTCTACTGAGACCCTAAATGTTACATCTTTACATTCACCCCCCTCGAAATCGCCGACATACTCCTCTGATGCTCTCGCCGGGGTGAATGGATCACTCAGATCCAATTTAACCGTGACATGTTTTGCATCGCCACCGCCCTCATTGGTAATCGTTATATTTATATCACCGACGCCCCCCAGCCTTAATGTGTTGCTGGAATCTACATCAAATTTAACAATGCCTTTAACAGGAATCTCAAACTCGAGAAATTTTACCGTATCTCTTTCAACGCCTTCTATATCTGTCTCTATAATCGAGAATCTCATTTTATAGGACATAGCAATCGCGTTTTCCTTTACCTTTATATCAAATGGTGTCGTCCAGCTCTCACCTACAAATAAGTGACCAACATTCTTTGTATCTCTCTTAATAATGATATATTTCTCAGTCAATTCATCCACGGGTTCCAGTCTCGCGATATAGAATATACCAGCATCCTCCCCCTTCGGTGGCGGGGTCAGAAATGCCTTGCCGGAGGGGTGTCTGTGAAATTTAACATATACTCTGACATTATCGCCGGCTTCAATATAACTAGGATCCCATGTTACGGAATCTATTCTTATCTCCGCAAATTTTCCATTTGCGATCCCCAGAAGACAAAAAATCAGGATTCCCGTAACAAAAATTTTTTTCGCGTTCATTTCAAATACCTCCTTCTATTGTTCTACCTCTGTTATTCTACCATCCCTGAGATGGATTATCTTATCGGCGTACCTTGAAAGGCTCTCATCGTGTGTTACCATGACAATGGTCTTCCCATTACTGTTGTGCAGTTCTAATAACATCTCCATTATCTCCCTCCCCATTTTTGAATCAAGGTTTCCGGTGGGTTCATCGGCCAGAATAACTCTGGGATTGTTTGCCAGAGATCTTGCTATAGCGACCCTCTGCCGCTCCCCCCCCGAGAGCTCGGATGGCTTGTGATATATCCGTTTTCCCAAACCAACATCCTCCAGCAGTTTCTTTGCCCTCCTCTCCCTCTCATACCTTGGAATATCCTGAAAGGTCATCGGTAGCATCACGTTCTCCAGAGCGGTTAATCTCGGCATTAGATTAAATGTCTGGAATATGAAACCGATTTTCCTTCCACGAATCTGTGCGAGGTCAGATTCAGAAAGCCTGGATACATCCTCCCCATCCAGGTAGATCTCCCCCTTAGTGGGTACATCCAAACAACCTATCATGTTCATTGCCGTGCTCTTCCCAGATCCCGAAGGCCCCATTATGGCTACAAACTCATGTGGGTATACCTTCATAGTAAGTCCCCTCAATGCTGGAACCTCTACATTGCCCATTTTGTAGATCTTCCAGACATCTCTGAGTTCTATGATCGGTTCAGTTTCAATCTTTTCCATCCCTGATTTAATAATTGTGGATTCACCCAATTTATATCAAAACTATCGAAATATTCGAATATTTAGATGCTCAGGGTATATATACCTATTATACCTATTGGTAGACATGGATCACTACTCACTCTGGTCAGAGCGCTATGAAAGTTGCAGGGACAGGATCTTCGAGGATCTCAGAAATTATAAGCTTCAGATTGATAGAATCAGGGACAGGATCTCCGACAAGGGTTTGATCCTGCCGTTAAAGTTATCCAAAAAAGGGATAAATGCCAGGATGTGTTTCGTCGATGGCGGGGAGGGTATTAGAGAGCTCCTGGGGGCGGCAATCTATTTCATCAGGGCATCCGGTCTGATCTTAGACAAAAATCTGAGAGGTGGCGAGGAGTTCATCAGGGATTTAGATATGAATATCCTCGATTATGATGAATATACGAAGGAGAGGGTTGAACTCCTGAGGGGGGCGATGGAGTTCGACGTTGCTCTGAGGTGCGTGGAGGAGCGAGATCCGGAGTATCTATTTATGGATGGCTCATTGTATGTCAACGCCAGAAAAAGACCCATAGAATGCGATGAATATCCCATATACAGGAAAAAATTTGTCCGGCTTCTGAAACTCTGTAAGAAAAATTCGGTCCATATTCTCGGTGTTTCTGAAGACAGTAAATCCAGACTTTTTTCAAATTATTTAGCTATAAAATATGATATAAAATTCCCACGCTTTATGACAGATTCCTGCATTCTGCGCATATTGGGGGGGGATGAGATGTACCGTACCGTTGAGTTCACTCCTCAGTCGAGATTTGAATCCGATGACAAACTAACCTCAACCCTGATTGCCTCATTTCCAACCGTCTATGTCCAACCAACACACCTCTCCAATCCTCTCCGGGTTGACGTCCCCGACTGGGAGCGCGATTTTGATAAGATTATCTCCCTCGTAGTACAACTCTCAAGGGGTTCAAAGCAATATGGCTACCCCCTGCCGCTGTATTTAGCCCATCTGGATGCGAGGATAGGAAAGAAACAGGCAGATTGGTGTGCCAGACAATTGATTCATCACATATCAAAAAAGGATATCGATTTATACAACACCATTCTGCACGAAACGAGAAGGGGCTTCAGGCCGAAGAGCTGATTTTATCTAAGCCTTCCAATAATTTACTTCCCCTTCTGCAGCTCATCCCACCAGTTTGGGGGTAAAAATCTCTCTATGGTCAGGTCCCTCTTTAAATCCAGATCTCTAAGTTCCGGGTATTTGAACTTTGCCTCAAATCTCGTTTTATACCTGAAGAGCCTTTCAACGCATTCATTACATAGAACCCCTGCATATGGTCTTTCCGGAATCTTCTTGCTCTTATTGAGTTTCCTCATCTTCGAGGGGATATAATTCGGTACCCCGGAAAGGAGTTTTCCACATCTCCCGCAATGATGTCTTTTTGGTTTTTTCCTTTTGTAATGGGTTACCGTCTTCCCCCCGGGGGTTCTCACCTGTCTTCTCTTCTTGGATCTTGACCTATATCTTGGCGCGACCATTTAGCTCACCTCTAAGAGTTTATTTATAATTAATGAAACGGTCATGGCACATAAGAGGTACCACCAGAACCATCCCAGATTGAAGCCAAACAAGGAGACCACGGTACCCGCTGAACCGTATTGATCCTTCAACCACGTGAAAACCAGTATGAATGGAACGAATGTAATGAGCGTGGGCCTGAATGAATGCTTTAGGTTTTCCATCGTAAGCTTCATCATCTCCGCCTGGCTCTTCTGAAGCCTTTTTGTATCCCCCGATTTTGTCGCTTTCTTCATCTCCTCCTGATACTTTTTTAATTTCTCTTTTGTCTCCCTCATCTTATCCTGATCTAATACTGCTTTCCTCACCAGTGCACTCATAATTGCAAGCCCTATGGATATTAGCGCTATTATATATCCCGCCTCGGTAATTTCGATCATCCTACTTTAAAACCTCCACCATCTCCTTTGCGGCCTCATCTATCTGTCCCCGTGGATTATTTATAACCTTCACCGTTGCCCCCGTGAATACGGAGTAAGCTGCAGCAAAGCTTCTGTTCACCATCTGATGTAATTCGATCATCTCTTCCATTTCCCTGTCCCTGTTTCTCCCTTTATCACCAGCTCTCCTCTCTGCGATCTCTTCTGGTTTTGCTTCGATAAGTATAATACAATCTGGTTTCAATTTTCTCAGGACCAATTCCGGAAGCCCGGGAAGATACCCCTTTGGGGTACTTATACTACAGTGGGTATCAACCAGGACATTGTCCCCCATCTCCGAAATCCTCTCGGCGGCCAACTCCTGGATCTCCCTCTGTGTATCTGGATCCAATTTTCGCATATCATCCCTGTCTTCAACTATTTTTCTCGATTTTGCGATATCGATCATAACATCACCATATGTCACCATTTCATATGCAATTCCCTCATCTCGGAGCATGTCCATTGCCCTCGTAGCAACGGTTGTCTTTCCGGTCCCCGGAATTCCAGTCACTACCGCAAGCATTCTGGCACCTCCAAAATTTGGATGATAAGAGAATATGGATTAAGAAATTAAATATTAGCAAAGCCCGGGCTTTAATACAATTGATTTTTAGAGATAGAGTAAAATATCTATTTAGTGGTTGTTAGATAACTGTCGTATAACCCCCTCGATGGCGAATACGTGAAGAAGATGCTTAAAAAGAAAAACCTCTCGGAGTGGTATCACAGCAGCCTTTTCTTTAGAAAAGAAAACGCTGGCGAAAAGAAAGGGAATCAAATACGTGAAGAAGATGCTTAAA
>QMZJ01000061.1 GCA_003663115.1 Candidatus Altarchaeales archaeon
CTATCCCCCCTGATTGCTTACGCTTTTGATTTTGGGTGTAAATTGGATTATTAAACGACGTTCACAGGGTGCAAGCGTTGTTTTTATCTGCCAGCAGGCAGGTATCAGCAGAGATACGTTTTTACAGAAAATCAAACGGGCAGGTCTTAACAACCCGCTTGATAGGCCCCGAAAGAGTTGGGATAAAAAACGTTTTCAACGTACAAAACCAAATCAAGTGTGGCAGCGGACTGGAAACTTACGAAATACGATGAATGGACGATCACCTACCTGGATGACTACAGCAGGTTCATAACTGCAAGTCAGGTTTTTGAAAACGCAAGTACAGAAAATGCGTTGAACGTACCAGGGGGGGCATCAGGTGAATATGGCATACCACTTTTGATACCCATCAAGACTATATACATCACTATAACTATGAGCGTCCACATCAGGCACTAAACTATTTAACGCCTGCAGACGTATATTTTAATGGAGTGTAAGTAATCTCATGGGATAACACATTTAGCTGGTGTGCCATCCCTTGGGGTAGACGCCGGGTTTCATAATGACCCTCTCCAGATCGATGACTTTTCCCTTTTCCATCTGAGTGATCTCTTCCGATGTTCTTAAGCTTCTGCCTATCGCAACAAGCTCGTTCTTAAGGGACATTATTGCAACCAACTCATCTATATTGATTTCCGAATCGAATTTACTTATTCCCGGGGCGTTTAGATCGGCGCCATGACATATTGCCGATACTGCAGTATCCTTGATCCATATCTTCTTTAGATGTTGAACACCATACTCTTTGGGTAGAATACACTTTCTGAGATAATCTTCATTTCCATCCTCAAGATAGAATTCATACGCATCCTTTAGTTCGTGTAATGTTACAATATTTTTTTCGGTGAAGGGCCCAACCCTGGTTCTTCGTAAACTCTCCATATGCGCTCCGGTTCCAAGAATGAGGCCGATATCGTGACATAGTTTCCGTATATATGTCCCAGCTTCACAGTCAACACTGAAAAGGACAAATTTGTCGGATCTCTCGAGTAATTTAATCGAATATATTCTTTTTACCCTAAGTTGACGCTTTACTGCAGACCTTAACGGAGGTCTCTGGAGGATGTTGCCCTGAAAATAGGTCAGTGTTTCCTCCAATTTTCCATCACTCGCATTCCCATGGAGCTTCATTAATGCAATATATTCCTTACCGGCGGGGAGCAGCGCCTGCAAAATCCTCGTTGAATTCTCAAGGGCTATTGGTAGAATTCCCGTAGCCTTGGGGTCCAATGTCCCGGAATGACCCGCTTTTTTCAGATGCAGTATCTCTTTAACCCAGGAAACTACCTGATGAGAGGTGGGCCCGGAGGGTTTATCGAGATTTACAATGCCATTCTTTATGTATTCCTCAATGGGTCTCTTTTCGGGCTCGATACCATATCGTGGGTCGGTCTGGTCATCAGATTTTACGAGAATTTTAGGATTCATAACAACCCCGAGAGTTAAAAGCCCTCTTTTTCGAGAGCCTTCTCAACCGTTTTAGTATCCGCGTTTCTCTTTATCTTCAAAACCACAGGCAAAGGCTCTAAGTGTCTTATATTCACCTTCCTCCTCTTTACATCCTTTCCATCAATCAGGACGAAATTCTTCTCAGGCTTATCAACAATGACACAATATTTTCCGGCTTCTCTCCCCTTGACCTTCATGCAAACCCTTCCAACACTTAAGATCATTTTAATCTTCCAAATGGTTGTTGAACCACAATCCCTCCCCCAATTGTCTTTGCGTGTTCTCTTTCCTTTTCGTCAACACTTTCTTTTTTAAAGAGAGGGTTGGGCCCGACGGGGTTTGAACCCGCGACCACTCGGTTAAAAGCCGAGTGCTCTACCAGACTGAGCTACGGGCCCAGATGAGAGATAGATAATAGGGAATTTTTACTTAAAAACACTACGTTATAAGTATAAAATCAGAGGGATAAATACCGATGGACCTTCTTTCTTCAATCTTAGCGGGTATGGTTCAGGGGATTACCGAGTGGCTTCCCATCAGCAGTACGGGGCAGAGTATGATCGCTCTGATAGATCTCATTGGATTGGAACCAGAGAGGGCTTTCTCATTTGCGATTTATCTGCATCTCGGAACACTGCTTGCAGTTCTCTTTAAAATGCGGATAGAGGTTAAGGAGATTATCCTGAAACTGCCACACCTCGGGGATGATAAACTCGTTCAATTCATCGTTACCTCTACGATCTTTACTGCCATAATCGGGGTTCCAGTATATTGGTTTCTAAAGGAAAACTTCAAGGCATGGCAGGGCGACCTCGTTACCTCAGTAATCGGATCCTTTCTGATTTTGACGGGATTGGTGCTTTATCTATCGAAGGGAATGATGGGCAATAGAACTGCCTCCGAGTTAAATCTTTTGGACATGGCAATTGCGGGAATCTCCCAGGGTTTCGCAGTCCTGCCGGGAATCTCAAGATCTGGAATGACAATAGCCGTCTTACTTTTTAGAAACTTTAGACAGGATGAGGCCCTAAGGCTCTCTTTTTTGATATCTATTCCGGCGATTATTGGTGCCATTCTCCTCGATATCCTACAGGAAGGCCTGCAGAATTTTGATTATATCTTGGTTTTTTCAGGAATCTTAGCATCTTTTGTATTCGGATATACAACAATTGATATACTCTTAAGGTTTGCAAGAAGGGCCCGTTTTGATCTTTTCTGTATTGCGTTTGGTTTTGTTGCCATTCTATTCTATCTGGTTATTCCAGCACTTTAAACAGACCGGCTTTTGGTTCATAGAGCTCTCCGAGCTCCATAAGCTCCAGAATTTTTTCCTCCACCCCGTCAAAGTTCTTGAAGTGTGCGAGAATCTCTTCCATTTTTACGCCTTCTTCCTTGTCCCTGCTTCTTATAAAGTTCACGATCTCGGAGTTAGACAGTTCCAGTGGAGCTTCCTCTTTGGCTTTTTCCTCCTCTATTGTAGTGTCCAACCCCTCTGGAGAAGTGTCTAACTTTCCAATAAGATATCTTCCGACCTCCTTTCTGAGCTTATGGAATCTTTCATATACCTCCCTATCCACTAAAATTACTCCGTTGTCTTGATTTACGTTTATATATAGTTGATCCGTTTCGTATGGATTTCCATATATCAGAACATACAGATCCTTTTCTTTTTTGAATTTCTCGACGATCTTCTCGGCATCCCTTCTCACATTACTGTTGAATGTTCCCACAATTACGGCTAATGGATTGGCATCATTTATCTTCAGTCTGGGCCCATACCTGGTTTTTTTGGCGGATTCAAGTCTTCCACAAAAAGCCAGTGTGTCCGCTGTACCAAACCGTGTATCTAATAAATTTCGTTTTCCCTCTCTTCTATATCTCGAATCCTTCAGGTCATTTACCGACAAAAAGAGGACGTTCATCCAGCACCTCCTTTATGTAGAGCTTTTCGCCCATCATATGGACCAAGAGTTTATGGGGTCTCTTCATTAATTCCTTTGGATCCACCTTCTTGGCATCGGACTTCTTAACGTGGCTTAGGTTCTCAGCAATTTTTTCAGATACAGTCGTGAATGTCATGGTTCTTGTACCATCGGAAAAAACCCCAGAGATTCTGAATATGGGCTCTGGAAAATTTCCACACTCACACATCTCATCGGAGAATTTCTTGCATTTATCACAGAAATAGGAGACGGTGCTATAGACCTGAACGATAAATCCCTCTACTATGCAATGCTCGCACTCAGAGGCCTGATCCAGAAATTTTCTTTTCATATTCAATTTATTCATCATTCACCTATAATTAATAGAACGGTGTGGATTTAAATGGATAACAGCAAAGGGGGAAGGGAAGCGGAAAGGAAGAGATTGATAAATCATTTGATCTCGAGCGGGTATCTGTCGAAACCGGAGGTTATAGATTCGATGATGAAGGTGCCAAGGCACCGCTTTGTTCCCGAGTCAAAGCAGCATAGCGCCTACATGGACATGCCTCTGAGTATCGGCTATGGACAGACGATAAGTGCTCCCCATATGGTCGCGATGATGACCGAGTACCTGGATGTAAAACCGCACCATAAAATCCTCGAGATCGGTACGGGAAGCGGTTATCAGGCAGCTGTCTTGGCAGAAATTCTGAACGAGGGCATGTTATATACGGTAGAGAGAATACCCGAGCTGGCAAAAAAGGCCGAGGAAAATCTAAGGGGCTGTGGATATTCCAATGTGCATGTTATAATTGGCGAGGGTACAAAAGGCTACAATGAGGAGTCTCCATATGACCGGATTATCGTGACTGCCGGGGCCCCCAGAGCGCCAAAGGCCCTGCTGGATCAATTAAATGAGAAAGGGAAGCTCTTAATTCCGATTGGAGGAAGAATGTTACAGGAGCTGGTGCTGATCGAAAAATATGAAGAGGGTTTTAGGGAGAAAAAACTGGGAGGATGTGTTTTTGTCCCATTGATTGGTGAGAATGGGTGGTAGGGATTAGACGTATTCTATAGTACCTGGTGGCTTCGGCGCAAAGCCTTTTTGTTAGCTTGCTTAATTTAACGACAAAAGGCTTTGGTACCCAAAAACTACCTATTTAGCGGTAATATCTGCTTGGTTACTGAAACTTTCTGTTAGATGTATTCTATAGTACCTGGTGGCTTCGGCGTAATATCGTATAAAACCCTTGTAACCTCTGGTATTTCTTCACAGATTCTTTCCCGAATTCTCTGTAGCGTTTTCCATGGTATTTCTGTCACCGTAGCTGTCATAGCATCCTTACTTTCAACGGATCTGACGACTATTATGTTTCCAAAGGCTCTCTTCCCACCAACCACACCAGTTGCTCTGTCATTTAACAATACTGCAAATGCCTGAAAGGGCTTTAATTCCTTTAGAATTTCTTCCTCCACGATCTCTGTAGCCTTTCTTAAAATTGTAACCCTCTCTGGAGTCACCTCGCCAATTATTCTGGTAGCCAAACCAGGACCAGGGAATGGCATTCTCTGATGATACTCTTCGGGAAGTCCAAGCTCCTTAGCCACCTCCCTAACCTGTGGTTTGTAGATTTCTCTCAATGGCTCCAGAATCCTGAGACCGTACTTTTCTGGGCTGATCCCGATCTGCTCCAGGACATTGTGCTGTGTTTTAATCCCACCCTTAGTTTCCACTATATCCGCGGCAATCGTTCCCTGTATCATAAAACTTGCTCCACTCTCTTTAACTGCTCTTCCCAGGGTCTTATAAAATGTATCCCTAAATACCTTTCTCTTTTCCTCTGGGTCCTCGATCCCCTTCAGAGCCGCAAAGAAATCATTCCCAGCGTTTATCAGTTTTACATTAATTTTATTGTCCCTTAACCATTTCGTAACCGTTTCTGGTTCGTTTTCCCTCATTAAACCATCGTCAATGAATAATGTTGTAAGTTGATCTCCAATGACCTTATGAGCTAAGAGAGCACATGTCATGCTGTCAACTCCACCCGAGGTGGCGCAGATTGCTTTCTCGTCGCCGATTGTATCCTTTAATTCTTTCGATTTTTCCTCAATAAATTTCTTTGCATCGAATTTCATTTTTAACCCAAGATCTCTTCCATGGCATCCTGTTCGATCTCATCTATCATCGGGATTCCAGTTACTCTACTTGCCCTCTCTGTTAATGCTGCAATATCGCTCCTATCCAAAAGGCTGAGCTTCCACTTTCTTGCACCAGCCATCAACTGCTTTAAGCCTACACCGATCCTGTCAATAAGATAGGTATATAAACCAACGGCACCCCATGGCAATTTTTTCACATCCTTTCCGAATCTTTCCTCTAATTCAGTGGTAGCTATGAAGAACTGCTCCGGTCTATTCCCGTAGAGCCTTGCAAATTTATCCGGGAGTTTATCTTCATCAGCCAATCTCACATAATGACTGGATTTCATTACAGCTGTTAACGGTGCCCTCGCCATTGCGATTGCCTTTACTATCGGGGAATCTCCAAAATTACTCATCGCTATACCCTTAAATATCTGGGTTTCATTTATAAAGCCTCCAGCCATCGCTATATCCGGGACATATCTTCCTTTTTTCTTGAGCAACTCTGCAGCCTTTAGAACCTGAGCCTCCAGATAGATTGTTGGGGTAGAGCATTCATTCATCATCGGGACCGGGCTCATTCCCGTTCCACCACCCGCTCCGTCAAATGTTACCAGGTCAATTTTTGCCTCGGAAGCCAGTTTCATGGTCAATGCAACGACGGCAGGTCTATAGGCTCCCGTCTTCAGGAATATCCTCTTTGCACCTTTTTCTCTAAGTAAATCAATATCCTCCAGGAAATCCCTTTCATTTACCATTCCCACCCTGCTGTGCCTCTCAAACGACTCAAGAACCTTGTTTTTAAATGCTTCCTGCACGCGAGGATCTTCGGGATCGGGCCAGACTACATAGCCCCTCTTTTTCAGCATTATTGCCTTTTCCAGGTCAAAAATTCTGACTTCTCCGCCGATTGCCTTTGCTCCTTGACCCCACTTTCTCTCTATAACGTTTACCTCTAACTTTGATAACGCATATGAATCCACTCCGGCTCTTTGATCCTCTACATTCGTCTGAACTATAATATCCCCGTACTTAGAATCCCAGAACTCTCTATATTTATCAACCCTGTACCTTAAATCCTCGGAATGGGTTACCTTTCCTTCACCATTGAATTTTGCCTTGGGATCCATTCCACAGACATTTTCACCTATCGTTAATGGAACCCCAGAGATTGCAGCACCTATGGCAAGAGAATCCCAGTTCCTCTTCGCAACATCCGTTGAACCCAAACCGGCAATAATTATCGGTACCCTTAGGGGAATCCCCCCGGCCGAGCTCTCTATATCCACATTAGAGAATATTGCCTTATCTGGGTCTGGTTCTATTCCAGCAGTACCTCTAACATCCACCAGGATCTGGAAGTAGGACCAATCCATATCATAATTCTTATTACTTGCTTGGGTTGATTTACCGAATTGTTCTGGATCTGGATAAAGAACCTCTCTGCCTCTGAACGCAGATTTCCCTATCTCACAAAGAACGGGACAGTCCTCAATACATATCGGACACATTCCCGAGGTTGGACTTATATCCTTGGTCCTTATCGATGTTCCCGTTGTGGACCTGGCATTTGCATAATTTTCCGGCATTTTTATCACTTATAGAAATTCGTCTTAATTATTGCAATCCCTGCTTTAAAAAACATTGGTTCATTTTTTAAACTTAATATCCTAAATCATTTACATAATGAAACTAACAAGAAATGACAGGCGGGTTCTCAAGTTCCTCATTGAAAATGGCAGGATTCCAGATGCCGACATCGCAAGGGGTTTAAATATCACACCACAGGCAGTGGGAAAGATCAGAAGGAAACTGGAGTCGAATGGGATTATAAAAGGCTATTCAACCATCGTAGATTACAAAAAGTTGGGCATCAATGTACTGGCAATAGCACTGTTCAAATTCAGGCCAGAATCCAGGAAAACCCTCAGAGAGAGAGACATAGATGAAAGGGTAAAAGGACCTCATATTATTGATTTCTACAGGGTTCCAGAGGGCGACGTGACTCATATCGTAACATACGGATTCAGAAGTCTGGAAGAGCTTGATCACTATTTCCACATACTGCAAACGGAGAGAGGCCATATTAGCGAGATAAAAAAGCTTTATATCCTCTCTGCAAAAAGCATGAGGAAGAATTCTGATAAAGAA
>QMZJ01000062.1 GCA_003663115.1 Candidatus Altarchaeales archaeon
GGAAAAAATTTTGTCTAAATTTTTGGTCAAGCTTTTCCAAAGCTTGATGCGTCAAGGTTTTCTTTGGAAGAAAAGCTTGACTGCTGATGGACCTGAACTTACACTCACCGAATTCTTCTTTTCTTTTGGTCAAGTTCAACCCTTTTAGAAAAAGCGTTGACGGAAAAAATTTTGTCTAAATTTTTGGTCAAGCTTTTCCAAAGCTTGATGCGTCAAGGTTTTCTTTGGAAGAAAAGCTTGACTGCTGATGGACCTGAACTTACACTGTAAGTTCACACCAGGGTGCGGCGTGCGCTCCCTTCGGTCGCTTAGCCACACTGGTTTGCTTCGAACCTCAACCTCGACGAGCTGTCATGTGGCGGATCACCGTCCGACACCAGTCTGAGCCGAAGGCTCAGCCACACGCCCAGTTCACATGCGTGTGCCATTTTGTCGAATTTCCGAAGGAAATTCCCTTCTTTTGATCAAGGATAGCCTGTTCTCCAATATCCTATCAACCTCCTTATACAATTCCTTTAGTGATTTTGTGTTCTCTATCCGATAATCTGCCATCTTCTCCATCTCATCAATATATCTCTCCGTCTCCCTCTTCTCGGCCCTGAGGAACTCCTCAAATTCTATTTTATCCTCGCCCTTTTCGCCCCTTGCCCTGCATCTCTCGTACCTTATATCCACCGGGGCGTCGACAAATATCAATAGATTATCTTCAAATTTTCGAAGCATTTTGACCTCATTCATGTATCTGATTCCATCAATCGCAACAATCCCTGATGTAACCCCTTCCATATCCTTCTCAAAGGCATTAACGATCACATCCTCCCCCAGGGATGTTCTGAGGGAATGCCCAAGTTTCTGCAAATATTCTCTTTCATGGGGAAGATATAGTCTGTCAAGAATGTCCATGAGAATCTGGGAAAATCGCATCTGCTTTGCTCCATATCTCTCGTGGAGATAATTACAGACCACGGTCTTTCCTGAACCCATCCTCCCAGTCAATCCGATAACAAGTTTCATCTTCCAATATAAAAATGTAGGAAACACCTATTATATAATCAGATTTAATAATAGTCAGGATAGAATGAGCAATGCAAGATTAATTGAAGAGATAGAGAGATTAAAGGAGGAGAGGAATGCAATTATTCTGTCGCATAACTACCAGCCAGCCGAGATTCAGGACATTGCCGACTATCTTGGCGACTCTCTGGGATTGAGTAGAAAGGCATCTAAGACAGATGCCGATGTAATCGTATTCTGTGGTGTTCAATTCATGGCGGAGATCGCGGCCATTCTGTCTCCCGATAAGACAGTACTCTTGCCAGATATAAATGCCGGTTGCCCAATGGCGGATATGCTAACCGCGGAGAAGCTTCGGGATCTTAAAAGAAAGCATCCAGATGCCGTTACCGTTGCCTATGTAAATACGGGTGCAGAGGTTAAGGCGGAGGTCGACATCTGTTGTACATCCTCCAATGCTATCAGGGTTATTGAATCTCTAAGGGATACATCGGAGATCATCTTCGTTCCAGATAAATATCTTGCAGATTATGTATCCAAGAGAACCGATAGAAAGCTTATTGTCTGGGATGGATTCTGCCCGAGTCACGTCAAGGTCTTGCCCGAGGATGTCTTGAGGCAAAAGAGACTTCATCCAAAGGCCAAGGTAATGGTTCATCCAGAGTGTATCCCGGAGGTAATTGAACTGGCCGATGAGGTACTCTCCACCGAGGGGATGTGTAAATATGCAAAGAAAATCAGTGCCTCCGAACTGATAGTTGGAACCGAGACAGGTATCCTCCACAGACTGCGGAAGGAAAACCCAGAAAAGAGCTTTTATCCCGCCTCGGAATCCGCGGTATGCCCAACCATGAAGATAATAACCCTGGAGAAGATTCTCTGGTCACTGCGGGAGATGAAACATGAGATCAGGGTTCCGGAGGACATCAGGGTCAGGGCAGAAAGGGCCGTAAACAGGATGCTAAATCTAAAATAGCATAATGGAGAGAATAAAAAGATATGTGGAGAGATTTAAAGGTAAAAGGATAGCGGTGGCTTATTCTGGAGGGGTTGACAGCTCTCTGATCGCTTTTGTAGCTAAGAGATTTGCAGACGCCGTAACGATCAGATCAGAATTCACTCCCAGATATACAGTAGATGGCGCCATAAATTTTTCAAAGAGATTCGGAATAAATCACAGGGTTGTAGATATTACCATTCTGAGTGATGAAATAAAGAGAAATTCCATTAATAGGTGTTATTTGTGCAAGAAAAAAATCTTTCATGAGATAAAAGCACTTGGATACGATGTAATTTTAGATGGTACTAACGCGGATGATCTTATGGAGAACAGACCCGGACTGAGAGCAAATAAGGAGGAAAGGGTAGTATCCCCTCTCGCCGATCTTGGTCTGGGTAAAAGAGAGACGAGAGGGATCATGTATAAAATCGATAAAAAAATTGCGATGAAGCCATCGGAGACGTGTCTCGCCACTAGAATTCCATTCAATTCCGAGATTACGTTAGAGAGGCTCAGGAGGATAGATAAAGCTGAAGAGATCCTCAGATCCATTAACCTGAGTACTGTCAGGGTTAGAGACCACTTTCCACTGGCGAGGATACAGGTGCCGAGGAATGAATTTAATCTCATCCTGAATGAAAGGGGCCTGGTCTCCAGATTTAAAGACCTTGGATACAGATTTGTAACTCTTGACCTGGAGGGATATGAGGTTAATTGAAAATTTGGATATCTTGGATATGCTTTTGTGGACGTGGCAGTTTTATAAGACTTTAGCAAAATATAATACGAGAGATGAGAAGAATCTATTTGGATCATGCGGCGACGACACCGATTGATTCGGAGGTTGTAGAGGAGATGCTCCCCTACTTTACGGAGAGATTTGGAAACGCCTCCAGTTCGCATTCCCTTGGACGAGAAGCAAAGATAGCACTGGAAAACTCTAGGGAGAAAATAGCAGAGGTAATCAACTCCGAGCCGGAAGAGATACTCTTCACATCCGGGGGGACAGAATCGAACAATCTGGCGATAAAGGGAGTTGCCCACAAAAGTAAAAAGGGACACATTATAACAAGTGTTATTGAACATCACGCGGTTTTGAATCCGTGCAGATATCTGGAGGGAAACGGCTTCAGGGTAACCTACCTGCCGGTGGATGAATATGGCCTAATAGACCTCAAAGAACTGGAGAATTCGATAACAGAGGATACGATACTCATCTCAATAATGCACGCCAACAATGAGATAGGAACCGTTCAGGAGATAGAAAAAATCGGGGAAATTGCCAGGGAAAGGGGCGTATATTTCCATACGGACGCGGTTCAGAGCGTTGGAAAGATCCCCATAGACGTCAAGAGATTGAATATAGATCTATTATCTATCTCATCCCATAAGATGTATGGCCCCAAGGGTGTTGGAGCCCTCTATGTAAAAAAGGGAATAGAGATAGAGCCAATACTCCATGGGGGTGGACACGAGTTCGGACTCAGATCAGGGACGGAGAATGTTCCCGGGATAGTGGGTTTCGCCAAGGCAGCCGAATTATCCTTAAAGGGGATGAATAGGGAATCCAACAGGTTGATGAGGCTCAGGGATAAATTGATCGATGGGGTCCTGGAGATAGAAGGCTCTAGGTTGAATGGGCATCCAAGGAAAAGGTTGCCAAATAACGCAAATTTCTCGTTTGGTGGGATCAAAGGCAACCTGCTCCAGGATCTGGATGTAAAGGGGATTTTGGCTTCAAGTGGATCTGCGTGTTCCTCTCATTCCTCAGAACCATCTCACGTTTTAACTGCCATCGGACTATCCGAAGAGGAAGCAAATGCCTCCTTAAGACTTACTCTCGGTAGGGATAATACCGAAGAGGATATCGAGTATGTACTGAGAATACTACCAGGTGTCATTCGTGAATTGAGGAGATGAAGGTGAACCCACGAGTACAAAAAACGTACGAGGCTTTATTCTTATTGGAGGATCTGAGGGAGATCCTCAGGGAAACCTCCCCGGACCATAAACTCAACAGAGAACAGGAAGAGAGATTTAAAAAAATCCTATCTGAGCTAAAGAAGAATTTGGAGGAGATTGAGAATAATGAAGGGGACGCAAGGATCAGATACATAACCGATAGGATTGAATTAAGAGCTAAAGAGGAGGAATTCATAAATATAAATCCAATTCAGGCCGGCGGAAGATTAACCAGGGAGGGAAGAAAGGCCCTAATAGCCTATGGCGATGGTTATTCTATATGTGACTATTGCTTTAAACCTTTCAGGTTGGATTTCATCAAAAGGCCGCCCGTTCACGATTTCTATCAGGAATTGGCAGAATTCGTCGGGATGGATCAGGCGAGAGTTGTCAGGGGGGCAAGGAGAGGATTCCAGATCGTTGCCAGTTCCCTACTCAGGAAGGGGGATATCGTATTGATCTCATCCCTAGGGCATTACAGTCTGGCCTTAGCCATTGAATCCGTCGGTGCGATCTGGAAGGAGATTCCATTAAATGAGAAGAACATTATAACCGCCGAAAATACACAAAAAAAGATAGAATCTGTGAAGGAGGAGATGGGTAAATTTCCAAGCTTGATAGCGATTTCCCATATCGATTACATGTTCGGGAATGAACACGATGTTTCTGGAATTGCAAAAATTGCACACGAGTATGAAATTCCATTTCTGTACAATGGGGCATATACCGTCGGGGTGATGCCGGTTAACGGAAAAAAGATAGGGGCAGACTTCGTCGTAGGCTCGGGTCATAAGAGTATGGCCTCTCCGGCCCCGACCGGGGTTCTGGCGGTAACCGACGAATTCTCAAAAAAGGTCTTCAAAACCACTGAGTTATCCGGGGATGTCACCGGTAGAGAATTCGGCATCAAGGAGGTATACCTCCTGGGGTGTACAGTCATGGGTGCTCCATTAATAGCGATGATGGCTTCCTTCCCGATGGTCAAGGAAAGGGTAAAGCACTGGGACGAAGAACTAAAGAAGTCAAATTACTTCATCAGGGAGTTCCTGAAGATCAGGGGGAACAGGGTGGTATCAGAGATGCCAAGAAAACACACCCTGTCGAGGGTAGATTCAACGGCTTCCTTTGACAAGATCGCAAAAAAGCATAAGAGAAGGGGTTACTTCCTCCACGATGAGCTGGCAAAGAGAAAGATCACGGGCATTTTCCCAGGAGCTACAAAGCAGTTCAAGTTGAATACCTATGGTCTGACGTGGGATCAGATAAAATACCTTGGAAACGCCTTCAGGGAGATAGCTGAAGAATATGGAATTTAGGGGACTTCTCGTTTACGGTTGAATTGATTTAGCCGAGGTCCCTTTCCACGGGATTCGACTGCACACGGCCGAGGGCCGAGGCCGGGATTTGAAGAAAATTCATAGGAAAGACTGATATAAATATTGATGTGAATAGGTGAAATGGTGCAAAAATCGGGGAAATGGCGATTTTCGAGTGGTTTAGTGGGGAGTTTTGGTTCTCGTGAGAGTTAGAGGTTTTTGTAACGGGTAATATTTTGTTAATGGCATCAGAAGATACCCAATAAAGTCCAAGAGGAAGGTCTACAAGCACCTTCCTCAGAAAAATAGCAGACGAACGGGAAGCAATAGTAACCACAGGCAGGATGAATAAAACACTAAACACGACAGGAAAAAGAGAATGAAATACAGAAACAGGATAGGCTGGAATGGGAACAATACCTGCGGGAAATCGGGAATGAATTCCGGTTCTATTTATATACTTATGTTTTATATTATATTGTTATATAATTTATATAATTATGTTTTAAAATGAGTTATGCATTGTTGGTGAAGAAACTTGAGCGGATGGGCGGGAGCTTCATCTCACGAAAAGAGCTGAAAAAATACTGCGAAGAACTGGGAATGGGATACAACCCAGTCATACGATATCTCACCTCAAATAAATACCTGGTGAGAATACTTCGCGGAGTATTCTACGTCAAAAGCATCGAGGAAAGAAAACTTGACACAGTCAAGATAAACCACCTTGAGGCAATAAAGAAGGCCCTCTCAATGAAAGGAGTCGGTAACTGGTATTTTGGATTAGATACAGCCATTTCACTAAACAACCTAACTCATGAATACTATACGATAACATTCGTCTTATCCGATTCACTAAGCCGCCCGAAACCATTTGATATACTGGGACACAAAGTGAAATTCATAAAAGTCTCAGAGAAACTATTCGGGTTCGGGGTCATAACCGGGGATATACCCTACTCAGACCCCGAAAAAACCCTGCTGGACACAATATATCTGGGCAGATACAACAGTTTAACTAAGTCTGAGATGATAGACAAGACAATAGACATAGTAAAGCACTGCTCGAAAAACAAACTAAAAAAATACGCCGTAAACTACCCCAAGACAGTGAAAAGAATTATGGAGGAGATACTATGAAAATCGGCAAAGACATCATCAACTACCTAGCCAATAAAACGGGAATCAAACAAAAAGAACTGATAGAAAAAGACATCCTCCTCCAGATGCTCCTGAAGGAATTAACCGGTGACGAACACTTCAAAACAAACTACGTCTTCAAAGGCGGCACATGCCTGATAAAATGCTACATAGGCTACTACCGATTCAGCGAAGACCTGGACTTCAGCTGGATCAACCAGGAAATGTTCACAGATAAAACAGAAAAACAGATAAGAAAACAACTATCTGGAGAAATAAACACCCTTGGCGGACTGTTAGAGGATACTGCAGAGAAACTGGATCTGGACTTCAAACTAGACAAACAAGACAGACATTATCTGGAATTCGGAGGCAGCAACAGATTCGTAACCTTCAAGCTATGGTACGACTCAATCGAACTGAAAACAAGACAATTCACTAAAATACAAGTCAACTATGTGGAGAAATTCAAACACGACTTCAAAGAAATGCAGGCAAAAAACATCTTATCAGACATAGATACAAGAGAGTTCAAATTCCTATACCCTGAAGCCGCCGAAGTGCTCGAAAACCCGACAATACTGGCATACGACATACGGGAAATATTAAGTGAGAAAATCAGGGCCATCCTGATGCGAAGAGGAACCAAAGCACGAGACTACATCGACATCTATTTAATACAAAAACAGGCAAACATTGAAGCAGAAGACGTTGAAGCCCAAGTAATGGAAAAAACAAAATACATGATGAGATACGAGAAATACTGGAAGAACATACAACAAAAAACCAAAAACAAGCCAAAATTTAAGCTAGGTGACGAAGAAAAACTACTGCTTAAACCCCTCGACCCGCAATTCCACCAATTCCTGAAAAAATTCAACAAAACCATAGACAAACTAATAACACAACTAACTAAAGAGGATAGAAAAACAGAAGAATAAAACACTATGTGTCGTTCTATCCCGAATTCAAGCAGAATATTACATACTTAACTTCGCCAGTTGTGCCTAATGAAGCGGTTTAATGTCTTCTCCGAGCTGTTCTCCGGGCTTGGTGGTAAAAGCAAGGACTTCGCTGGCTGTGTAAAGCTGCACGTCTACAACCGGCTGACACATTCTGTCTTGACACTTACCATAGTTTATCCAAAAAACAGGTTCGAGTTTACCGTCCTGAGCAATGTTTCGCCCCAGATTTTGAGCATTCTGGGGGATTTTGAAATTCAAAGAATTTCAAAGCCATGGAA
>QMZJ01000063.1 GCA_003663115.1 Candidatus Altarchaeales archaeon
ATATAGAATTCAATATTATATAAAATGAAAATCCGAGAATTTTTGAGGGATGAACGGGGAATTGAAACCAGAGTTTTAGTTTTTATCCTTGCCGCGGTGATCCTGGTGTTACTTATTACGGTGATAACGGGCGTTATGAACCAGGCAACGGACATGATTACGAGGGCAATAAGCAAGGCAAACGAAACCATGAACGCGAGTATGTAGGTAAAGTGTTCAATAACCCTCCGAATCTGAACAGGAAGGGAATAGAGTCCACCCCATTTTATTTGATACTCTCCGGGATCGTTCTCCTCCTAACGGCCTCGGTCGTGTTTCCATCCTACAGCCAGTGGCAGGATACAATGAATTTGGGAAAAACCGCAGCTGAGGCTAAGGAAATTCTCTCTTCCATTGAATCTGTCCATTCCCTTGGGGATATAGGCTCCATTCAGCAGACCGAATTAAATCTGCCCGCAGGATACGAGATCGAGGTCAGGAATACGAGCATTGTAATCAAAAAGGAGAACAAAACCCTGAAAAGATACCCCGTGGATGTGGAGCTAATCTACAGGGGGAACAGATCCATCTCTGGTCCCGGGAGATACAGAATTACGATAGTGTACTGGATAAGAAACGACTCAACAAACGAGGGTAAAGACTTCCTGATAGAGGTTGTTGATGGACAAACCCCTTCGTGAAATTATTGAGAGCTGAAGCTACTTAGATTCCAATCGCTTATTCTCTCATCAGACTTTTGTTCCAATCTACTCGGTCAGAAACTTATAATTGATAATAGATGCCTGCCTTGATTTTCAGGGAAAAGTGTGCTATTTTGGAGTTTTGGTAAATAAAGAAGATGCTGGATGTCTCTTTGCAACCTCTTCTAATTATCAATGTGAGATATCTATGGATGTCCCTTATCCGGGAGAAATAAAAACCTTTGAATTTGAGATATTGCCGAATTATTTTATGTGACAGTTCTGAGAATACCAAAGCCAGAATTAAGAATTTATCCCTCTGTTCCTTCAAAGGTAAAAGTAGGAAAACCTTTTAAAGTAAAAGTGAAGATAGCGAATGAAGGTGATGCTCCTGCAAAGAACGTTTCAATTAAAATAGTGGGTTTGCCAGATTTTGCAACTACCACCGATATCTTATCTAAGGTAATAGGAGATTTGAAAGTGGATGAGATAAAAGAGATAGAATGGACTATAACCTGTCTTAATGAAATCTCAACTTCATTCAAAATTTCGCCATGAACTCAAATGTGCTGGCACTGAAGAGGAACAGCAGGTATATGCTGAGCAATTACAGCCCGATGGATACTATCACCTGCCTGAAAAGGGTCCAACTTAAAAAAGCTAAAGTTACGGCTTAATCATAAATCATAAATCGCATCTGGACCCGGATGCATCCCTTTTATATCTCCCAAACTCCGTACCCCGTAATTCCCTGGCGGTAAATACGGGGCCGTCCCTGCAGACCCTGAGTCCAGAGGGGTCTATACAGCACTGTCCACAAATACCCACGCCGCACTTCATATATCTTTCCAGTGAAAGCTGACATGGAATCTCCTCTCTCAGAGAGATATCTGCAACCCTCTTCATCATGGGCTCCGGACCGCAGGTGTAGATCTGGTCAAATTCTCTCTTTCTTATTAAATTTTCCAGAATATCACACGCGGAACCCTTCTCACCATACGTTCCGTCATCGGTAGCTGTTAGAAGATGAATTTTCTTTGATCCAAGTTTGTCTATCCAGAGGAGCTCTTTCTCTGTTACGGCTCCGTGGATAACCGTCAGCTCTCTATCTTCCCTTAAAATTTCATCGATTAATGGCATTAATGGAGCCAGTCCAACGCCCCCGGCAACTATGCAGATTTTTTCTCCTTTTATTCTATAGCCATTGCCGTATGGTCCCCTGATCCCCACAAGGTCGCCCCTCCCGAGGGAGAACAATCTCTTTGTAAATGGACCGACCTCTCTCACAGTGATCTCCAGATCTCCATTCAATTTACTGAAGCTGAATGGCTTTTCATCAACATCTGGAATCCAGAGCATCGCAAACTGTCCGGGCCTCGCTCGAATTTTTTTGTCCAGTACAAAGGTCCTTACGGTGGGGGTCTCCACCCTTACCTCCAGGATCTTTACCATCTCGGGTGCATTAATCTTCATTCTTTACCAGGATTAATGAGATATTGTCCATGCCCCCCATCTCATTGGCCAGGTGAACTAAATTATTGCACGCGTCCTCGACTGTTTTGCTCTCTAAAACTATCCTCTGTATCTCATTATCTTCAACCATATCGGTCAGTCCATCACAGCACATCAGTATTATATCCTCTTTTTTGAGGGTTAATTCGGTCAGATCAACCTCGACATCCGGGAAGCATCCAACAACCCTGGTAAGGACAGCTCCGGCTGTGTGGTCCTCTGTAATCTGTTTAATCTCCTCTTCGTTTATTATGTAAAGCCTTGAGTCGCCGACGTTTCCAACGTATAGTTTTTCATTATCCAGGATTGCGGCAACCAGGGTTGTCCCCATCCCCCTGTACTGAGGGTTTCTCATTGCGTAATCAAAAATTTCCTTGTTTGCCTTTTTTATTCCAGACTCCAGTGCCGATGAATAGTTTATCTCCTTTATAGCAGAAAGCAACTCCGTCATCAGGAATTTCGCAAGGATCCTCGTTCCAAGATAACTGGCAACCTCTCCCGCTGGGGGCCCTCCCATTCCATCGCCAAGGATCAGGATCAACTTCCAAGATTCTCTGGATTCGTGAATGGAGCCGATTCTCAGGACGATAATGCTGTCTTCGTCCTTGTCTCTGACTCTGCCGATATCTGATTTACAGGCAATTTTCATTCTATCAATCTTTTCTGGGAAAATTTTTAGTCAGATTATCAATTCTGCATAGATCCATAAATTTCGGAAGGAATGGAATTTCTGCCAGGTGGTCTGAATCTCAAAATGAGCATTTTTATCTGCAAAATCCAATATGGTAGATATGTACCACGGTAAGATTACCAAAGCGAGGAAGAAGAGAAAGTACGAGATGGGCAGGGAGGCCGTTGAGACGACCCTTGGTGAAGAGAACAGGAAGAGGGTAAGGACCAGGGGGGGCAGGAGTAAGTTAAAACTGGTCTCTGCAAAATTTGCAAATCTTGTTCTTAAAAACAACAAGGGGGTTAAATGCGAGATCATCAGTTTAGTTGAGAACCCAAGCAATAAAGATTTTACCAGAAGAAGTATCATCACAAAGGGTGCCATTCTGAAGGTGAAGACACCGGAGGGGAAGGAGGTGAAGGCAAGGGTTACCTCAAGACCTGGACAGGACGGGGTTTTAAATGCCGTCTTGCTCTGAATCTTCTGGTATTTTTAGACTCTTAACTTGATATTTTATTTAATTCCAGAGAGAGGAATATGCAAAAGAAGATAAAAATTTTTGATACGACGCTGAGGGATGGAGAGCAAACTCCCGGGGTAGCCCTTACGATAGATAAGAAACTGGAGATAGCCAACGCTCTGTCGGAGCTGGGGGTGGATATAATTGAGGCCGGGTTTCCCATCAATTCTGAGAGCGAATTTCAGGCTGTCAGAAAAATTTCTAAGGAAGTAGACACCACTATTTGTGGGCTCGCAAGGGCATTGAAGGAGGATATAGATGCATGTATAAAGGCAGATGTTAACCTGATCCATACCTTCATCTCTACGTCACCCCAACACATGAAGTACCAGATGGGTAAGGGTGAAGATGAGATCTATGAGATGGCCATTAGCGCAGTAGAATATGTCGTGGATCATGGAATCCCCTGCCTGTTCTCCCCGATGGATGCAACCAGAAGCGAGATGCCTTTCCTCATAAGGGTCTGTAAGGGGGTGGAAGAAGCGGGAGCTGGGATTATAAATATCCCCGATACCGTGGGGGTTATGTACCCCAGTGCAATGAGAGAATTCATGGCAAGGATCAGGAAGGAGATTAAGATCGATCTGGATGTTCACTGTCATAACGATTTCGGGATGGCTGTGGCAAATACATTAGCAGCGGTAGAAGCGGGGTGTAATCAGGTTCAGGTGACCGTGAATGGCCTGGGGGAGAGGGCGGGAAATGCCGATCTGGAGCAGGTAGTTATGGCATTAGAGACCCTGTATAAAATCAGGACCAATATTAAGACAAAAAGGATCTATCCGACGAGTAGACTAGTAGAGAGGCTTACGGGGATACGGGTAATGCCCAACTTTCCGATAGTGGGCGATAATGCCTTCGCTCACGAGTCCGGAATTCACGTTCATGCCGTCCTTAAGAGGGCGGAGACGTTTGAGCCGATAAAGCCGGAGATGGTTGGAGCTAAACGGAGATTGGTTCTCGGAAAGCACATCGGTGTTCATGGCATAGATGTTAAGTTAAAGGAACTCGGAATAAAGGTAAACCAGAAACAGTTGGAGGAGATTACCACGAAGGTGAAGGACCTCGGTGGTAAGGGGAAGAGGGTAGTGGAGGAAGACCTGATTGCCATAGCGGAGGACATAATTGGAATGGTTCCCAGGGAAGAGAGGAGGGTGGAGCTGGTAGATCTGGTTTTAAATTCCAGATTGGGCAAGAAGCCAATCGCCTCGGTTATTCTGAGGGTGGATGGAAAGGAAAAGAAGGCCACAGAAGAGGGTGTTGGTCCCGTGGACGCCACCCTGAGTGCAATAAGATCGGCTATTGGTAGAGAGGAGGTCACGTTAGAGGAATATCACCTCGATGCCATAACCGGAGGATCAGATGCGCTGGCAGACGTTACCGTCAGGGTCAGCGACGGAAAGAGAACGACGATGGCAAGGGGCGTTCACGAGGATATCGTTATGGCATCTGTTATTGCATTTCTTAATGGATTAAATAGAATCTTGAAGCTTTAATACATTTAAATACAATGAGATCCGATAAAACCAAAAGGGGAGTTGACAGGGCCCCCCATAGGTCCCTGATGAAGGCCATGGGTATGATCGATGAGGAAATTGATAGACCCTTTGTAGGGGTTGTGAACTCGTGGAACGAGTTTATCCCCGGGCATATTCACCTGGATAAACTGGCCGATGCCGCAAAGTATGGAATCAGGATGGCGGGCGGGACGCCATTTGAGTTTCACACCATGGGAATCTGTGATGGGATCGCCATGGGTCATGAGGGCATGAGATACTCTCTTCCCTCGAGAGAAACGATTGCAGATTCTGTAGAGTTACAGGTACAGGCTCATCAGCTGGATGCCCTCTTATTTGTCACAAGCTGTGATAAGATACTTCCCGGACATCTGATGGCTGCCGCGAGGATAAATATTCCTTCAATTTTTGTTACCGGGGGCCCGATGTGTCCGGGAATCTTCAATGATCGGCAGGTTGATCTGATTTCTGTATTTGAGGCGGTTGGGAAATTTCAGGCGGGTGAGATGACAGAAGAGGAACTCAGAGATCTCGAGGAGAGTGCATGTCCCGGCATAGGTTCCTGTGCAGGACTTTTTACTGCAAACACCATGGGCTGTCTTACCGAGGCTCTGGGAATGTCCCTCCCCGGTTGTGGAACCTCTATGGCGATAGATGCAAATAAACTCAAAATAGCCAGAAGATCCGGGATGCAGATCATGAAATTATTGAAAGAGAATATAAAACCCGGGGATATAATGACGGAGGAGGCATTTGAAAATGCGATTCGTGTGGATATGGCTATTGGTGGCTCGACAAATACCGCATTACATTTACCAGCGATAGCGAATGAATGTGGAATAAAGTTAAGTCTCGATCTATTCGATAAATTAAGCAGAGATACCCCTCATTTAACGTCCATCCGTCCCGGGGGCCCGCATTTTATGATCGACCTCGACAGGGCCGGCGGGATCCAGGCAGTTATGGACAGAATTAAGGACAGGCTAAATCTGAATTGTATGACCGTCACGGGGAAAACCCTCCACGAAAATTTATGGGAACTGAAGATATTAAACCTGGAGAAGAACAGGGAGGTCATACGGACCAAGGAAAATCCATATCACAGGGAAGGAGGAATAGCCGTACTCAAGGGAAATTTGGCTCCACGAGGCTCTGTAGTCAAGCAGTCTGCCGTTGACCCAAAGATTATGAAGCATTCTGGTCCAGCCAGGGTTTTTGACTGCGAGGAGGACGCAAATGATGCCATCCTGGGAGGGAGGATAAAGAAGGGCGATGTCGTTGTGATAAGATATGAAGGGCCCAAAGGGGGCCCCGGGATGAGGGAGATGCTTCAGGCTACATCTGCCGTTGCCGGAATGGGTCTATCGGATTCGGTTGCATTGATCACAGACGGAAGGTTTTCCGGGGGGACCAGGGGCCCGTGCATAGGTCATATAAGTCCAGAAGCTGCCGAAGGCGGTCCAATTGCCATTGTTAGGGATGGGGATATAATAGAGATAGATATCCCTCAAAGAAAATTGAATCTGAAATTATCTGAAAAAGAGATTCGGGAAAGGCTGAAGAGGTGGAAGAAGAAAAAGAAAGAGAAAATGCTAACCGGTGTTTTAAAAAGATACTCCAAGATGGTAAGCTCCGCAGATAGGGGGGCCGTTTTTGAATAGCCCCCGGTCTTCGTGTGTTATAGATGAATGTAATCAGGGGAAAAAGATAATTCTCAGGTAAAGGAACAACAGGTACATCAGAATCAGAACAGAGGACTCCTTTCTGTTCAGGTTCATGTGATTGAACAACAGGAGGAGAACAATTACCGTTGTCACCATCCAGTAGACGAAATCGAATCGAATTACATCCTTACTTACGGTTACCCCCGCTATCGAGGCGCCCAGACCAAATGATAGCAGGGGATCGGTTATATTGCTGCCTATCAGATTTCCGAGGGACAGGTATCCCGCATTCCTCATAATCGCTTTTATAGAAACGCTGAGCTCCGGGATACTCGTTCCCAGGCCGACAAAGATCCCTATCAGAGAACTACTTATTCCGATTTCAGTTGCGAGGAGGATGCCATTATTAACGACCAGGTCTGCGGCATAGATAACAATTGCGATACCTATAAAACACTTTAGGATTTCCAGTACGAGGTTACCTCCGCCACCCCCCTCTGAAGTGAATTTCTCAATTAATTTTTCCTGACGCAATAGAACCCCCAGATATAGAATGTAGATTAAAACAAGCATAATCCCCTCGAACCTTGAGACATAACCATCTATAGCCGATAGAAACATCAAAGACATTGCCACGAACATCATTATCCCGTCACGTCTTAATGATCTCTGAGTTATATGCAATGTAGCAAACATGCCCACGATGCCGAGTATAATTGTAATCTGTCCCAGGTCACTTCCAATTATATTGCCCACAGCGATTCCGGAGGCATCAACCCCATGCAATGTATTTATGCCCGCCATCACGTTCGTGAATATCTCGGGAAGCGATGTTCCAATGGAAGCAATGGTCAATCCCACTATGAGGTGAGAGACTCTCAGCCTTTCTGCGATATTTTTGGCAGAAGAGACCACGAGATCACTGCCGAACCAGAGGCCGGTAATTCCC